>JAGAPM010000064.1 GCA_017623265.1 Lentisphaeria bacterium
GGATAACCGGCTGCCCCACCAATCGGGCAGCTGTTCGCCTATTTTGACCGTCTTCAACGGCTCAAGGGAAAGAAGGATCTCGATCTCTGCGCTTTCTTTTCCCAGCTGCTTCATAAATTCCCGGCAGACTCCGCAGGGCGTTCCGGAGGAGCCGTCCGGCATGACCGCCACGACTTTCAGGATCCGGCTTTCGCCATTGGTCAGCATGTTGGCGATGGCGTTCCGTTCGGCACACATTCCCATGCCGCAGGCGGTGTCGATACAGATTCCGGTATAAATGTTTCCCCGATCAGTCAAGATCGCCGCCCCAACACTGCCAACTTCCATCAGCGGGGAAAGTTTCCGTTCGCACTGAACGGCTTTCGCCCGTTCGTATAATGTTTTCCAAATATTGTTTTCCATAGCTGTTATTCCCAAAAATTATTCATCTGCAGAATGTTCCGTACAGCCTTCGTAAAAAGGATAGCGTGTTTTTTCCGCTTCCGTGATCTTGCGGATGACCCGGCAGGGAACGCCCACCGCCACAACACCCGACGGAATGGATCGGGTAACGACACTCCCTGCCCCGATCACGGTATCATCCCCGATCGTAACACCGGCAAGGATCGTGGAACCGGCACCGATCCACACGTTGTTCCCGACCCGGATCGGCCTGGCGATTTCCAGCCCCTTCTTGCGCTGTTCCGGATCAATGGGGTGTTCCGCCGTAGTAAAACAGCAGTTCGGTGCGATAAAAACGTGGTCGCCGAAGGTCACTTCCGCGCCGTCCGTGATGACCAGTGTGTGGTTGGAATAGAAGAAATCGCCCACATGAATGTTGTATCCGTAATCACACCAGAACGGCGGAGTGATGATGACATCCTTCCCCATGCTTCCCAGCAAGGTCTGCAGGATCTCCTGCTGAGCGACCCGGTCGTTGGGATTCAGTTTGTTGTACGCAAAACATTTGTCCTTCCCCTCCCGGATGCATCGCTCGTATTCGGGGTTGTAACATCCCTGAAACAGGCAATTCAACGGCACGACAGGGTGTGATTCCGGATCAGATTTTTTATCGTTCATTTTTATATCCTTTCTTCGTTTCCTTCTCATCAGAATATACACCCACGGAGGGAAAATACAATTTTAAACGACAAAAAAAGCCGCGATCCGGCATGGACCGCGGCTTGGAAAGAATCAAATCAATGTTGATCAATCAAGATCACTGATCTTCCATTCGCCTTCGACTTTCTTCAGCGTGACTTTGTTTTCTTCTACGACCATATATTTGATCTTGACCGTTGCATTTTCGCCATCGATGTCTTCACTGACGATTTCAATTCTGGACATCTTATCGCCCATTTCTTTTTTGAATTCTTCTTCTAATTTTGCTTTCATGGATTCGGGAACTTCTTTGAGACCATCAATCATGTTGGTGATTTCTTTTCTGGCTTTTCCGGTGGTATATTCTTTGGCATCTTCCAGATCCATTTCGGCCATAGAGTCAGCAAATCCTTCCACAACTTCGGAGGGGGAATCACTGCATGCAGTGAAGAAGAACATGGAGGTTGCGGCGGCGAAAGCGAGCATCAGAGCTTTCAGTTTCATAGTTTGTTACCTTTCCTGTTTATTTGTTTAAGGGGTTGCTTTCCTAAATATATGTGAAAATAACTGGAAAGTCAAGCAAAAAACAGAGAAAAAGCCCAAAAAAAACACAAAAAAAGCCGCGATCCGGAAGGACCACGGCTGATTATTGCGATAATGTTAAATGCTGATCAGAAACCGAAATCGATATTGGCGCCGCCTTGCGTATCTCCGGAACCGTTGCTTTCTTTCGGCTGATTTTCCTGTTTCTTTTCTTTTTCCTTCTGTTCCGCTTCTGCAGCAAGATCCATAAAGGCTTTATCGTAATCCGTGCCGTCTTCCGCTTCTTTCTCTTTTGCGGCGTCCCCGCCTTCCGGAGAGACAGCTTCCTGCAAGAGAATGTTGACCACTTTCCATTCACCGGCATCGTTTTTCTTCAGGAGGATATCGACTTTTGCTTCTGGAACAGTCACATGCTTCAGGAGTTTTCCACATTCTTCCAAATGGGCATTTTTATCTTCCGCCGGGCCGGTAAGTTCCTTCGGAAAGATCGCCATAGCGATATCAATGATCTGGGGCTTTGTCCCATTCATGAGAATGTCATTATATGCAGGATGAACGTAGGTCAGCGCCGCATAAGAAACAGTCTTACCGCCTTCGGAAACATCTTCCAATTTCACATTCTGCAGGGTTATGCAATTTGTATGCAGGCGTGCTTTGTAGACAAATTCTTTATTCCAGAACTTTTTTTCTTTCTCTTCCAGCAAAGCCTGATTTGCCCTGCAGATCTGTTGCAGGACCATTGCAGTTTCATCGCAATAGGTCTCCGCTTTGGCAAAATCAGCGTTGACAAATGCTGCGAGGAATTGTTCTGCAACCACATGGGGAGCCCGTTCCTCCAGAGAGGGATTGTGCTTTCTGGAAAGGGAGATCGCCAGTCCGGTGGATGCAGGATTGGCGTCACCGCAACCGGTAAGCACGATCAGCGAAAAAGCGCAAACAGCAATATTGATCTGTTTCATAAACTTCATGATCATTCTCCCTTCGTAAGCTTTTCCGGCAATGCGTGACCATAGGCGATCTTGACGATTTTCCATCTGCCGCGGATCCGCTTGAGGTAATGTTTATAAACGATATCTCTGCTCCATCTTGTGTAGATGAGCTCAGCATTCTCGATTTCCGCTTTTTCCACAGCTTCTCTTTCTTCCGCTTCCTGAATATCTTTCCGTGCCTGCTCGCTGACGGCATTTTCATAGAGATCTTTTTTCTGCTTCAAGTCTTCCAGACGGGCTTTTTCATCTTCTTTTTCCTGATATGCGATTTCTGCACCGGAAAGAAAACGGAAATATTTTTTCTCAAAAGCCACTTTTTTCCGGTAAAGCGCCAAGGCTTCCGCCGGATCATCGCCCAGCGATTCCGAGATTCTGTCCAAAGCTGCTGCGGCATCATCGGAACAATATTTTTTTGCGGCATCGAACTTGCCGTCATAGAGGGCATCATAGAATTTTTCAACGGTTGTTTCAGGGGAGTCGCAGGCACAGACCAGCGCAACGGTCAATACAGCAAGCAACACAAAGAGCAGATTTTTCGATTTCATTATTTCTTTACCTTTCATCAAGTAGTAAAAACACAAAAGTATTATATCTTATAATAGAGAAAAATCAAGCATGAAAGCGGACTTTTTTATTAAAAAAAGTTCACGCAAACTGTAAGATTGTTGTTTTTCGAATCAAACGCTGTATTTTTTCAATCGTATGAGATACAGGGCAGCAGCGAAATTGACAGCCGCCACAAGGACAAAAATTCCCTCAACTGAGATCAATCCGGTAAACATCAGAGCCGCACTGCAAATTGATCCGAGCCCGATCATGGCTGCATTGATAATATTGTTTCCCGCAACGATCCGTGCCATTTCTTCTTTTTTCGCAGATTTCTGCAACAGCGCAATAAGAGGTACCGAATAAAATCCGCCACACATGGCAAGCAGGATCAAATCCACCACAAAACGGTAAAAACGGGGAATGGAAAACAACTCGCAAACGCCGCTGTCAGCCGCCTGTTTTATCCAAGTAAGTGAGGCGAAATAAAGATCCAGCGTAAAGATTGCCATCAGGATCAGCGCCACCGGAACAAGCCGGATCACATTAAACCGTTTGCGCACCAGAGAACAAAGACATGACCCCAGCGCCACCCCCACCGAAAAGAGCAGCGTGAAGATCATAACAAGCGATTCCTTCGCCCCGATGACTTCTTTGCAGAATCCGGCAAGCTGGGAAACATAAAGCGCTCCAGCCATCCAGAAAATGGAAAGACCAATCACACAATGACGCAAAACATAATCACCGAAAATCGTTTTCATGATCGGCTTCGTGCTGACTGCCGGATTCAAGTTCACCTTCAGGTCCGGCTGCGGAGCAGGCAAATGCGGAATAAAACGGGCGGCAATACTGCCGGTCACCGCTATCGCCACCAGCAAACCGCCGGTTATATAAGCTCCGTACGGCAAAGTGATCAATTCGTTGCCAAGAATCGTACCGAAGAGGATCGCAAGATATGTCCCCGCACTGACACAGGCGTTTCCGCGCACCAGATCATCCGGGAGATTCCGGGGAATATAGGCATATTTTACCGGACTGTAAAATGCGGACTGGGTCCCCATAAAAAACAGCAGGACCAACAGCAGCGGGATGCAGACGGCAGGCATTGCATGAAAGCAGAAGACAGCGAAGGTCAGTATCATCAGAACGACTTCTGCGGCTTTGATCACACGGAACAACTTGTGCTGGGGAAATTTATCAGCCACCTCCCCCGCAGTCGCCGAAAATGGAAACTGGGGAAGCATCAGGGCTGCCATTGCAAGATAGGACAGCGCAGATGCCGTTCCCTTGCTGAACCCGGACTGATAAGTGATCATGATGACCAATGCGTTTCGGAACATATTGTCGTTCAATGCACCCCAAAAAAAGGTGTTGAAAAACGGAAAAAAGCGTCTGGAAAACAGGAACATGGGATATCCTTTTACATTTTTCTGGAGACTTCACGCAAGCGCCGCGTCCACTCTGCCAGTTCCCGGAGCAAATTCAGTTTTTCCGGATCATTATCCGCAACGCCGGCAGCCGCTTTTTTCAATTCTTCCATCCGGACCCGACACTGTTCCAAACGGATCTTCCGGACGCAGTCTGTGTAGGTTTGCTGCCGGATCAGGGCTTTTTCATCCACAGATTCATCTGTGCTTTTAAGCGATGCAAGCATGGGATCCAGTTCTGCTTCCGTGTCATCCGGGAGGGAGTGAGCATCCTCTTCCGAATCGAAATCAGAATTTGTGATCAAGCCGGAGATCTCATCCAAAACGACACCTTCTTTTGCAAGTTCCAACAGGATCCGTTCCGCAGCATTCGCCCAGCTTCCTTCAAGAGCAAACTGGATGAGCAGATCCACTGCCCGGCAGACCGGCGTTGTATCACAAAGCCCTTCGTCAATGTCATGAGCGGCAGCTTTTGCCAGATTTTCATCTGAAAGCAGAACTTGCAGCAACTGCCGGAATGCGCTCCGGATTCCCTCGTTGCGTTCTGAAAAAGGAATAACCGGAGCGACCGGTTGCGGGTTTTGTTCCGTTCCGTCAGAGTTTTCCCGTTCTACCTCGCGGCGTTTCCGGTAATCGTCCCTGCGTCTGGAGTCGTTGAGTTTTTTCATCATATCCGAACGCAGCGCTTCTGCAGAAAGCCCCAGCCGTGCAGCAAGCCATGAAAGATATGCTTCTCTGGTTGCGGAACTTTCCAGAAGTTGTATTTTTTCGATCACTTCTCCGGCGATCCGTGCCTTTCCTGCGGGCGATGCCGGATCAAACCGTTCTTCCGCATCCAGCAAGGCGAATTCAAAGAAATCCACAGAATCCGCAACGGCTCGCTGAATTGTCTCTGCCCCCTGTGCTTTCAAGACTTCATCTGCGTCTTTTGCACCGGGCCATGTCACGACCCGGAGAGCAAAGCCAAGCGGGAGCAGGATCACTGCATCGGCAAAGACGGCTTTTTTTCCCGCCTTGTCATTATCCAAAGCGAGACGGATCTCGGTGGTATATCGTTTGAGGATCGCAGCATGTTCTGTTCCGAATGCGGTTCCCTGTGCAGCCACGGCATTGTCACAACCGGCACGGTGCATAGCGATCACATCGAGCTGCCCTTCGCACAAAATGGCATATTTCTTTTCCGCAATGGCGGTTCTTGCAAAATGCAATCCATAAAGGGTGCGGCTTTTTTTGAATACGGGAGATTCCGGGCTGTTGACATATTTCCACCCCTTGGGATCTTTTTCCACTGAACGGGCACTGAAAGCAACGATCCGCCCCTGCTCGTTCCAGATCGGGAACATCAGACGGTTCCGGAACCTGTCGTAAATATGACTTGAGTTCTCTTCTTTGGTTGAAACGACTCCGGAAAGACGCAATTCCTCATCCGTATAACCATTTTTTCGAGCATGTTCAATTGCTGCACTCCAGGCATCCGGCGCAGCACCGATCATAAAACGGTGCTGAAATTCCGTTGAGATCCCACGGGTGGCAAAATAGCGGCAGACCTCGGGAACTTGATTTTTTGTCAGATTGTCTGCATACCACCCCGCCAACAGTTCATGAAGGGAGTAGAGTCGTTCCCGTAAATTGTAGTCCGATTCATCTTTGCTGCTGCTCTTTTTTGTGACGCCGCCCCTGCCCCTGACGGGATATTCCTGTTCCGGGATCACTACGCCGTATTTGCGAGCCAGCAGTTCGGCCGTGTTGGGGAAGTCCAGTTTTTCCATTTCCATGACGAAAGAGAACACATTCCCGCCCTTCCCGCAGCCGAAACATTTATAGGATTGCCTTGCCGGATTGACCGTAAATGATGGCGTTTTTTCCTGATGGAAGGGACAGCAAGACTTCCAGGAGTTAGCACCGGCACGATTGAGAGTCGGCACATAACTCTGGACTACTTCCACAATATCCGCCCGCAGGCGGATCTGATCCAAAACATCATCCGGAATAAAACGGGGCATGATCGGTCACTTTCCGGATTTATACAGCCGTTCTTTTACAGCGGCGCGTTCTTTTTCCATACCGGAATATTTTTCCGTCAGCTGCAGAAAACGTTCATAATGTTTTTTTGCGGTTGGAAAATCTTTCAGATAGTATTCGTAAAAGACTGCCAGATTCCAGGCAAGCTCCGGAGAAGAAGGCGAGGAATTGACCGCCAGTGCGAAGATCTTTTCCAGTTTGCCTTTTGTGCCTCTTCCAATGTTGGAAACACCACTCAAAATATTGAGAGCCAACTCATTGTAGATGTATGTTTTGAAATCTTTTCCGCATTTTTCACCATAACGGTACATGAGTTCGCGGCACAAATTCTGATTTTCCGCATGCTGTCTCAAACGGGCAGCAGACTGCTGGAGCATCAGCAGCGTATTGAAATCATCTTTTTTGAGTTCCAGCGCTTTTTTCAGATATCCCTGAGCCTGTTCATAGCGTTTCCGCTGGAACAACATACGCCCGTAAGTGTACTGGGCAAGAAAGGACCGCTCATCATCCGCAGCCATCCGGCTGATCTCCAGCGCCTCGTTTTCTCTGCCGTTGTTTTCCAAAGCAAACGCCTGCATCAGCCGGACGGCAGTGTTATCCGGTCTCAACTGATATGCCTGCGCAGAAAATCTCATGGCATCCTCCCAGCGGCCTTCATTTGCGGAAGCATACGCCTGATTCAAGAGTTGTTCTGCGCCCATTATTTCGGCTTCGTCGGAGCAGCCTGTTCCCCAAAAGGCTGCAAACAGACAGAATGCGAAGAGAGCAATTTGACCGGATCTTTTCATCATGTCACTCCACCCCGTTTTCCCCGCGTTCGCGTCTGACATGCTGTTTTGCGAGTTCCACGATTTCCAGAAGTTTCTGATTCTGTACATCTTTCGGCAGAGCATTAAAGGCATCCAGCAAAATTTTCTGATCGGCATCGAGATCATAATTCAACTTTCCGCCGCCGTCTTTTTTCGGCATATAGTTCCGGATCAGCGGGTAAAGCTTATCCCAAGTAGTCTTATTGATCGTAGTGATCTCTTTGCGCATATATTTTGAAATGGAATTGGAACTGATATTTGCAAAGTTCGCAAAATCAGCAACGGATTCAAAGCTGTCTTCAATACAGGCGTGAATCGCCCGCACGACATCATCAGTCAGTTTCATACTTGTTTTCTCCTTATCATGTTTTGTTTTTTCCGATTTTCAGAGATCGCCCGCCCGGTTGAAATCGGGGTGGGCGTCTTTGATCCTCTGCATCATTTCCGTATTCCGGAAACCTTCTGCATTGGTAACGGGGAACGGTACACCATCCCGTACAGTCCGGTAGAGATATTTGTAAATATCATTCATGTCATACCCGTTTGCAGGAGCCACAGGGATCGTTTCATTGACCCAGACCGGTTCCGGTGCCACGCTGTAAGCTGCATTGCCATTCAAGGGGGGAGCATCCAGTCGGGATACGGCTGGCGGGATCGGGAATGCGGGATCCAGATACTGCATCTCCAGCGATTCTTCCGTTTGACTGATCAGTACGCCCCGGGTGCCGTAGACCGTTGCTACCGGTTCATTTAAAAACGGCACAGCATCCGAGATCTCCACATCTACAATTCTGCCGTTGACGCCACGGAATACCAGTTTGA
>JAGAPM010000065.1 GCA_017623265.1 Lentisphaeria bacterium
TATCGTCAAAGAGTTCGATCCGGAAATAAATCCTGATGAGAAGTTTGACGGCGTTTCTCTGGAATACGCCTTCATCGACAAGCGCATCCGGGAGGAGCTGATCTTTTCGCGTCCGGAAGGAGAACGTTTTGAGGAGTTTGATTCCTGTACCATTGAGCAGCGTTTGATGGATATAGAAGGGGTACCGCACGACTATATTCTGGTCGAAGTTACCGCATATCCGGAACAGGAATGGAACGAACTCAAAGCCGATTGGGAGAGTCACGATTGCTACAAAGATGATCCCGAAGGACGTGAAGCCAATCTGTCCCGTAAGGAGGCTTGCAAAATCACCTATCAAGCGGAATACTACTTCAATATCAGCGATTTCTTCTGAGGCTGATAAAATTTTACCACATTTCATCCAGACAGCCGAAAGAGAAACGAAAAAGCCGGAGCGATTGTTCGACACCTAATATACTGGATTTTTTCATAAAGTCAAACATAAATTATTTATTGTCAATATGTTATATGTTGCAGGTTGTTTCAGATTGTGCGTTCATATTGGGGCATAATGTTGATGCCGGTGGCAGGAATATAAAGTTTGAACTTTTTTGTACCCGGATGAAAAGGGAATAGAGTTGAAACCACCCGTATGACACGTATGTGATTGGGGATGAAATAAACGTGATCGGCAAAATTCCGTAAAATTCCGTAATTTTCGCTTAATCGTGCAGATAGAGGCATGAGGTAGCAGGATTTTGCACAACGTGGAGGTCAAAATGCGTTCCGTAAAATTCCGTAATCTGGTGTCAAAAACGGGGCATTTTGGAGCATTTTGAGGGATTTTTGAGCAGGAAATTGCGGCAAAAAAGCCCCGTAACTTGTTTGTTACGAGGCGGATATCTTTAAAAAAGATGGTGGGCGTAGTAGAACTCGAATCTACGACCTCCACGATGTCAACGTGGCGCTCTAACCAACTGAGCTATACGCCCTCAATTTCTTGAAAGTAACATTAATATATCATGTTTCCGGGATTTGTCAAGCACTGGAATCGAAAATCTGTAAAAATATTTCCGAAAGCAACAAAACAGGCATATCCGGAAGCACAAAATTTGACTTTTAAGCTGAAATGCTGTATGTTATAAAAAATCAGAAATGCAGGAAAGGATAAAAAGGAACCATGGGGGCGTACCTTGTTGATGCCTTGATCAACGCCGGAAAACTTCTGGGCAGTTGGGTATTACCGTGGCTCGTGGTTGCACTGGTCATGCAGTTACTGTCATCGTTTCTGCGAATCAGACTTGCACAGAAAATCGGTACTTTACCCTATGTTTATCTGACTGCTCCGGGCGTGGTGGTGCATGAATTGAGTCATGCCTTTTTCTGCGTTCTATTCGGACACACCATCACCGACATGCAACTGTTTGCGCCGGAAGAGGATGGCACTCTGGGCTATGTATCACACGAATACAATCCCCGGAACCTTTATCATCAGCTGGGGAATTTTTTCATCGGGACCGGTCCCATCTGGGGCGGTACTCTCCTGCTTTGGCTTCTCTCTTTTCTGCTGTTACCAGACCCTGTCAAGAGCGGCGATCAAACCCTGTGGCAACAGTTCGCCGCATATCTGACGATGTTTTTTACTGCAAATTTCTGGTGCAGCTGGCAGGGGTGGCTGTGGATCTATCTGGCATTCACCATCACACAGCATATCACATTGAGCGGAGCCGATCTGGAAGGCGCCCTGACCGGATTCTGTTTTCTGCCGGTCCTGATCCTGTTTTGCACTCTTTGCTTCGGTTGGTGCGGCGCATGGGAAGAAACCGTTGTTCAAACTGGTTTGATGGCATTTTTCGCCCTGCTGCCGGTCTTTCTGCTGACCGTGACCGTTCTGCTGTTAAGTGCTGCGATCCTCCGCCTGTTCCGCTGACCGACCGACGCAGCCAACAGGGCGCGATCCTAAGCCCCGCAGGGGCTTGCACAAAAAACGCACGTATGGAAAAAGAACCATGCGTGCATTTTTTGTGCGCCGGAGCACAGCTCCGGCAGGATCGCGCCCTGTGGCGGCGTCGTTGATCAGTAGCTCTGTTCCAGTTGTTCGGAACCGTCTTCAGCGGTCCGGAAGGAGAGGTTCAGTGCGCTGTCGATATACAGGTTCACGCCGTTCTGCTCCTTCTTGGTGATCCAGTATGTAAAGATGCGATACTGTTTCCCTTCCGGTCCTTTGGGAGCCATTGTAACCACATTGCTGTCCGGCTCGCCCAGGATCGTTTTCACTTCATCTGGACTCATGCCGGCTTTCAGGCCTTTGATCCGGTCGCAAAAATTTTTGAAGTCGGCGCCTGTCATACAGCGGAAGAGACCTTCTTTCTGCTGCATGGCGGAGAGCTGCTTTGCGATATCGGGCTGATTGAGTTCAAAAAACATCATGGGATCCGGCTGGTATGGGGGCAAATCCACCGTGGTCAGGATCCATTCCGTCCATCCGTTACGGATCGCCAGTTTTCCTTCCTGATTACGGAATTCATAACAGGGGCTGTATGTCATCCAGCTGCCATCCCGATATCCGGGCGATTTGACATTGAAGATCTGACCGTCTTTTGTGACAAGAATACGGAAGTGATGTATGCCGTTGCTGACAAGCTGTCCCTTCCATTCCGTTCCCTGTTCTGTATTTATGGGATTGCATAAGAAGAAAAAGACTTTTGAACCATTAACATCATAAGCTGTCAGCTCGGCGCCATCTTTTTCCGGCAGCTGAAAATTGATTCCGAAAATCTGAAGCCATTTTACTCCGGGGGGAACCGTTTCAGCGATTTTGCTCTGTTCGCCCTCGTCAAACCGGACTCTGCAGACAGATCCCAACTAATCTTTCCGGACGGAAAAGAGGACCGGTGTTTCGCCTTCTGCGACCACATATTCTCCGGTCAGTTTGCCGTCTTTCAAAGTCAGGGACAGTTTTTCCGGTTGAACTTCCGGTGCTTCCTCCACGGTGGTACAGGCAGAGAGCCCCCAAGCCAGCAAAGAACAGATCAACAACTTTTTCAGCATGTTGCGCACCTTACCGATCTTCATCCAGCCGGGAGTAAACGCAAACGCCATCCACGAATGTGGCAGCAGTCCGGCCCTTTGCCTGATAACCGTCAAAGGGGGTATTACGGGACTTGGAATAGAAGGTGCTGATATCAATGGTATGTTCCACATCCGGATCGATCACGGTGACATCTGCGGCACTGCCGAGGGAAAGGGATCCGATGGGACGCTTGAGCAGCTCCGCCGGACCTTTGGTAAACTTGCTGATGAGCTGGGGCAGCGTGAGATATCCCTTGTGTACCAGTTCGGTCATGGTGACAGGGACAGCCGTTTCCAGCCCGATGATCCCGAAGGGAGCGTAGTCAAATTCCACCTGTTTTGCGGTCTGGGTATGGGGGGCGTGGTCAGTGGCGATGATGGTCAGTGTGCCATCCTGCAAGCCCTCGATGACCGCCATTCGATCGTCCTCCGAGCGGAGGGGCGGGTTCATCTTGTAGTTGGTGTCAAAACGCTTGATTTCCACGTCTGTCAGTGCGATATGGTGTGGGGTTGCTTCGCCGGTGACCGGGATTCCATTTGCCCGTGCATAACGGAGAAGAGCAACGGACTCCCGGGCGCTGACATGCTGCATGTGGATACGACAGCCGGTCATACGGGCGAGCATGATGTTGCGGGAGATCATCAGTTCCTCTGCGGCGCTGGGCTGACCTTTCATGCCGAGCAGAACGCTCCAATAACCTTCATGCATCACGCCTCCGGCGGCGAGAGCGGTATTTTCGCAATGGTCCATAATGGGCAGATCAAAGTTGCTTGCATACTCCACAATATGGCGCATAAGCTCATGATTCTGAACACATTTTCCATCATCAGAAAGAGCAGCGACTCCGACAGACGCCAGACTGCCGATAGGTGCCATTTCCTCTCCGGCGAGACCTTTGCTCAAAGCACCGCAGGGCAGCACATGCACGATCCCATCCCGTTCCGCCAGTTCCCGGATATACTGCACCTGAGCGGCGTTGTCTGTAACGGGGCTTGTATTGGGCATGGCAACGACCGTGGTAAAACCGCCGGCGGCGGCGGCCTGCGTTCCGGTACGGACCGTTTCCGCATCCACTTTGCCGGGTTGACGCAGATGCACATGCACATCGATAAAACCGGGGGCGACCACTTTGCCGGTCAGGTCCAGTTCTTCGGCATCCACGCCCTGCATAGCGGCTTCGTCCACAATGATGCCGTCTTTGATATATACCTTGCGCACTTCGTCGATGTTATTGACGGGGTCGATGACCCGTGCGCCGGAAAGGATCCAGTTGTTCTGTTTTTTCATCATCATTTCAACGCTCCTGCTACGAGGAAGAGGACCGCCATACGCACGGCGAGCCCGTTTGTTACCTGTTCAAGAATAACGGATTGAGGACCATCCGCAATGGCGGAATCCAGTTCCACGCCACGATTGATGGGGCCGGGGTGCATGATCAGCGTCTCGGGAGAGATATACTTCATGCTGTCCGGATTGATCCCGTAGAACTTGGCATATTCACCGGTACCGGGGAAGTATTCGGTCCGCTGACGTTCATGCTGGATACGCAGAAGGTTGATCACATCTGCATCCTTGACCGCATCTTTCAGGTTGCGGCAGACCCGGACACCGATCTTTTCAAATTCTTTCGGCACCAGCGTTGCAGGACCGGAGATGGTCACATTGGCACCCAGTTTCAGGAGTCCCCAGATATTGCTGCGGGCAACGCGGCTGTGGAGAATATCGCCGATGATCGCTACATTCAACCCTTCGATACGCCCCTTCTTCTCCCGCATAGTGAAGAGGTCCAGCAGGGCTTGAGTCGGATGGCTGTGTGCGCCGTCTCCGGCATTGACAATGCTGCAGTCCGCCAGTTCCCGGGAGAGGAAGTTGGGCGCTCCGGCAGCCGAGTGGCGCATCACAACGATATCCACCTGCAATGCCCGGATATTTTTACCGTATCCAGCAGGGATTCACCTTTGCGGAGGCTGCTGGCATCTGCCTGCACATTGATCACGTCCGCACTGAGGCGTTTTTCCGCCAGTTCAAAGGAAAGACGGGTTCTGGTGCTGGGTTCCACAAAGAGGTTCACGACCGTTTTGCCGCGGAGAGCGGGCACTTTTTTCACATTACGCTGGGAAACTTTTTTGAACTCTTCCGCCGTATCGAGGATATGTACGATCTCCTCACGGGAAAGGTCATAGAGACTCAGCAGGTCTTTTTTTGTCCAGTTGAAATCCATTTTGCCGTTTACCTCTTATTGTTTGACTTTGGGAACGGCATAAACGCCGTCCGGCTGGTTGTATTCAGTCCATCTTGTCGTAAGTCTTTTATCCGCAGGAGCATCAATGTGTGCGCCCACATAATCTGCCCGGATGGGGAACTCCCGTAATCCCCGGTCGATCATGGTGGCGAGGCGGATCATGGCAGGTCTTCCGAAATCGGTCACAGCGTCCAGTGCCGCCCGGATGGTTCTGCCGGATTGCAGAATCGCATCGGTGAGGATGACCACGCCGCCTTCGATATCAAAGGGAATATTGGTCTCCCGGATGGGCGGCAGCACCTTGCGGACACCGATGTCATCCCGGTACATGGAAATATCCAGCGTACCGACCGGGACTTCGTAACCGGTCTTTTCCCGGATGTATTTAGCGATTCTTCTGCTGAGGGGGATACCGCTGGTCTGGATCCCCAGGAGAGCCACCGGCGCATATTCCGCCTCGGTTTTTCCCTCAAAGAACTCAGCATAGACAGCGTATGCGACCTTTTCGACCGCTTCCTGAACCTGCTCATCCGTCATGACGAGCTGCATTTCCGGTTCTTCCATCATATTTTCAACGCTCCTTGCCGTAGTGTAAAAAGTTCATCGGGGCAGACGATCCGTAAAAACGCCCCCGACCGCACAGTAAGATATCACAGTATAGAAAATATTCCAACGGCAATCATGAAAAAAATGCAAAAAAATCAGAATACGATCACTTTAACCAACAGCCAGATGGCACTGAGGATCACCAGCGTGTGGATCACCGTATCAAAACCCTTCTGGGAGATCTTCTTGAAGAACCAGATCCCCGCAGCAGCGCCAAGCAACAGGATCGGCAGCATCGGCAGATCCAACATCACAGATTTCATCTCGATCCTGCCTTCAAACACAAAAATCGGCAGTTTGATCCAGTTCAGGATCATAAAATACATGGCTGCTGTGCCCATGTATTCTTTTTTGTCCAACCGCATGGCAAGAAGATAGAGCGCCATAACCGGTCCGGCAGCATTGGCGATCTGGGTGGTGAAACCAGCCATCAGACCGACAAACATGGTGAACGCCCAATGGGAGGGAACATCTTCGTTCTTCAGGTAACAGGTCCGGAAAAAATGAACGCCGGAAAGCAGGATCAGGATCGTGCCGATGGCAATGGACATGGCAGTATCGTTCATGTAATGGAGCGTCAGAGAGCCAATGGCGATCCCGCACAATGCACAGGGCAGCAATTTCACCAGCAGACGCCAGTTCGCACCCCGGTGATAGTATGCCACCGCAAACAGATCTGCCGTACAAAGCATGATCAACTGCAGACCGGTGGAAAATTTTGCCGGAAAGAGCAGAGAAAGCAGTACCACCGGCAGTGTACCGATCCCCGGGATCCCGGTTTTGTTTACACCGATCAGAAAAGCGGAAAGAAGCAGACCGGCAATCTGCACGAATGTAAAATCGCCGAAGAAATAGTCAAACATTTGTTACCTTGTTTTATCTTTGTTTCAGTTTCAGGAAAGCAATTTCCGGTATGCTGCGATCAGGGTATCAGACATAACCTGCCAGGGGAATTTCTCCCGTACAAGTGCCTGACCCGCTTTGCCGAACTCGATCCGTTTTGCATCATCGTCCAGCAACTCACCGATCGCCCGTTCCATGGCAGCAAGATCACCCGGTTGAGGGAGATATCCTGTCACGCCATCAATCACCACCTCCGGTGTTCCATCAAGGGGATATGCCACCACCGGTTTGGCTTCGGCAAGCGCCTGGACCGCAGCCCGTGGCAGACCTTCCCGCAGAGAAAAATGTACCAGCAGATCCATTTGGGCGACATAGCGGCAGACTTCATGGGGCGGCACCAGACCGGCAAACCGGATCCGGTCCGCCAGGCCTTGAGCGGCTGCCCACTGCCGGATCTCCTCCATCATCGTACCATTGCCCACAAAAAGAAAATACAGATCATTCCGGGCGACGGCAAGAGCGGGGATCACATTCATCAGTTCTTCGTAACCCTTCAGCGGGAACAGGCGGGCGACCGTACCAACAACTTTCGCTGTTTCCGGAATACCCAGATCCCGGCGCAAGTCGTTCTCCCGCTCCGCGTTCAGGAAGCGTTCCAGTTCCATGCCGCTGTAAACAACCTGATACTGTTCCCGCTTCCCGATACCGACAGCAAGAGACTGTTCGATCATCGCCTGCGCCACCGCAAAGATTTTATCCGAAACCTTCGCTGCTTTCGCTTCCAGCGCAATATAGAGTTTGTTTTTCCACCAGCGTTCACGGGGATGAAAGGCAAGCCCGTGGATCGTGTGCACCACTTTTTTCACGCCGGCGGCATGAGCGGCAAGACGTCCCAGGATCCCCGCTTTACTGCTGTGGGTGTGGACAAGATCAAATCCCCGTTCCCGGAAAAATTTTTTCATAAAACGGTACGCACGGATCTCGTTCAGCGGAGAAATCTCACGCACCAGATACGGACACTCCACCACTTCCACGCCATCCGGCACCCCGGTACGGGTCAAAAGTTCCCCCTCGGGTCCCGGAGAGGGTCCGGTCAGCAGCACACATTCATGTCCGGCTGCAGCAAGTCCCTTCGCAGAAAGAAGGGTATTTTCCTGCGCTCCCCCCACGATCATGCGGGTAATCACATGGCAGACTTTCATCTTTTTTGACTGCATTGTTCCTGTTCCATTGATTGATCGATTTCTTCCAATCCGTCCGGTCCAACCCGATACAACCGGTAATGACGCCGCAGGGAGGGACGGATAAGCTGTTCCTGCCCATTTACAACGAGCGTATTTGTGCCATTTTCATGAGCAAAAACTGCCACGCGGATGCCATGACCGGTAAAATCGGCTATGAAATTACCACACTCCGGCAGAATTTTCAAGTCGTTTTTCAGGAAAAATACATCTTTTCGTTCCCGGATGGGATAGCTACCCTCACATTTCCGCCGCTGACGCTCAAAAAGATACGCTTCCTGCAAGTTGACCCGTAAAGCAAAATGATCCAGTCCCGCAACCGTTCCGAACAGATGATCGGATGTGATAAAAAGACGGCAATCTGTGATCCCGCGGCTCTTGAGAAAGGCACTGACATCCGCCGCTGCGGTATAATCCGGCAGATTGATCACCACGGCACTGCGCCGGTCCGGCTCGGTGAGAACAAACACAAAATTCCGATCTTTCCCGTACAAGATCAGCAGTTCCGGTTCTGCCAGCAAAGTCCGGAAGTGCCACCAGACCGGAATCAGAAAGATCCCGCAGGCAACCGGGATCTTCCAGAATCCTCTCTTCGGCACGAACAGCAGCAGAATCAGCCCGGTCATCAGGATAACACTCCAAAGCGGCGGTTTGGCAAAGGTCAGCACACCGGTCTCCGCCAGACTCCGGTTCACCGCCAGGATCAGAAGCAGCAGATCCTCCAGCAGCGGCACAAAAATCCCGGAGATCCCGGCAAGGACCGCCACCGGAAAGGAAAACGCCACCACCGGCAGCAACAGAAAATTTGCCAGCACGGAAGAGCCGGAGAACAAGCCCTGATAATATGCCGCAAGTGCGATCCCGGCAAGCGCTGCAACGCCAGTCGCCAGCACCGCTCCCAACAGCCGTCTGCCCTGTTCACGCAGAAAAAACACAGTCTGGGGTATCCGGGAGGCAGGCACCAACAGCTGATCCGGGTAAAGGGTCCTCC
>JAGAPM010000066.1 GCA_017623265.1 Lentisphaeria bacterium
ACGACCGTTTCATTGACCGCATTCCGCAGCGCACGCATGGGAGCGGCTGATTTCTCCGGCAGACCAGCGTGATCCAGCCCCTTGTACCCAAGGGTCAGCAGTTTTCTGCCGAGATGATACCGGTCCCCGTTGTCCCGCACGATGTACCCCATTTCCGTCAGGGTGACCAGCATCCGGTAAAGGCTGGCGGACGGCAGATCCAGCGCCCCCATCTCCCCCATGAGCAGTCCGCCGGGATTTTCTGCTAGCAGTTCCAATATTTTCAAGCCCCGTTCCAATGCGGGGACCAGATACGACGGGCTTTTTTCCGTTTGTTTTTTTGCCATAAAACCTCCTGAACTGAGTTTATTTCCCGTTCAATATATCACTAATGAAAATTATTTTCAAGAGTGATCCATAAAAATTTTCCCTTTTTTCTTCCCTCACAATGTCAGATCAAATGCCGTCCCGATGGGCGCCGGTGGCAGCTTCCGCCCCGGTCAGGCACTCCTTGATGGTGGGCAGGATCTTACTGCGCAGGGGGGCGTTGGGGGACATGAGAACGTGCTGAACATAGAAAACCGTCAGGTCGTACTCGGGATCAATCGCCAGATAAGCCCCGGCGGCACCGCCCCAGCCGAAGTCCGTCACCAGCACTTCGCCCTCGGAAGGCGGACACCGCACGCCCAGGCCGTATCCGTAGGTCCCGCTGCCGCACCACTGGTCGTGGGTCTTGCGCTGACCTTCGTTGCAGATCTGGTCCGTGGTCATGATCTTGAGCGTTTCCGGCTTCAGGAGTTTGCCGTCCTTCAGCCCTTCAAGGAACGTGCTGTAATCATCCAGCGTGGAAACGCAGCCCGCACCGCCGCTGGCGTATTCCGAGCCGAGCTGATACACATTGCCCTGTTCGTAGCGTTCGATCCGGGGCTTGTCTTCGCCCGGTCCCTGAGTGTTCCGGTAAAGGGGCGAAATGGTGGGGAGATCGGCTTCCCGGGCGATGAAGGTGGAATGGGTGATCCCCAGAGGCGCAAAGATGTTTTTCTGCACAAAATCTTCAAACTTTTCGCCGGAAAGGACTTCCACCAGAGCCGCAAGGACATCGTGGGACAAACTGTAATGCCACTCTGTGCCGGGATCGCAGATAAGGGGCTGTTTCGCCAGATAAGCAATCGTTTCCCGGGTGGGACAGCATCCGCCGGTCTTTTCCACCGCTTCCACGAGGGGAGGACAGGTCAGCCAGTAGTCCAGCCCGCTGGTCATGCGGAA
Source organism: Lentisphaeria bacterium (assembly GCA_017623265.1). Lineage (GTDB taxonomy): Bacteria > Verrucomicrobiota > Lentisphaeria > Victivallales > UBA1829 > SIG77. The sequence goes on from JAGAPM010000066.1 coordinate 1,246, forward strand.
CAGGTCGCGGATCGTGATTTTTGTGTTCGCCGGACGGGGTCCATCTTCCGTCCCGACGGTGATATCGTAATATTCCGGCATATACTTGCCCAGATCATCATCAAGGTCGAATTTTCCCTGTTCCCAGAGCATCAGCGCTGCGGTACAAGTTACGACTTTCGAGCAGGAACAGATGTAAAAACGCTCATCGCCCCGCATGGGGATGTTGTTTTCCCGGTCGGAATAACCGTTCACATAGCGGTAGATCTCTTTTCCGTGCTGCTTCACCACGATTCCGGTGCCGGGGACGCCCATCTCCAGCATGTGGTCCATCAGTTCTGTCAGTTTCGTAAACATGAGTTTGATCCTTTCATAATAAGTAATGATAAAATAATGTAGTGCAATGCCGCCCGATTTCAAGCGTTGCACACTAAAATATACGGAGAAATACAGAGGAGCACGGAAACGGATGGAAAATACTGCCGTTTTCATCGGTAAAATAACAGAAAAATGAGGTAAAAATCAAAAAAAATGAAAAAAAGTTGAAAATTTTTCAAAAAGTCGCTTGCAATTCTACAAAATTGCAGTATATTCAGTTTTGTAACAACTACAAATTTATAGCTCACCAACAAAACAACAGAAAACATGAAAGGAACAAAGCTATGAAAAAGTTTGTATGCCCCGCATGCGGTTATGTCCACGAAGGTAACGAAGCTCCGGAATTCTGTCCCCAGTGCAAAGTCCCGGGCAGCAAGTTCAAAGAAATGGCTGACGTGAGCGTCACCTGGGCAGCGGAACACGTGATCGGCGTTGGCAAGAACGTTGATCCGGAAGTGCTGGAAGGCCTCAAAGCCCACTTCATGGGTGAATGCACGGAAGTCGGCATGTACCTCGCCATGAGCCGTCAGGCGGATCGTGAAGGCTATCCGGAAGTTGCGGAAGCCTACAAGCGGATCGCATGGGAAGAAGCGGAACACGCAGCCAAGTTTGCCGAACTCCTCGGTGAAGTGGTGGTTCCCTGCACGAAGACCAACCTGAAGATGCGCTGCGAAGCGGAAAACGGTGCCTGCGCCGGCAAGTTTGACATCGCCAAGCGCGCCAAGGAACTGGGCTACGATGCCATCCACGACACCGTCCACGAAATGGCTCGTGATGAAGCCCGTC
>JAGAPM010000067.1 GCA_017623265.1 Lentisphaeria bacterium
ATCTGGGGTGGAATGCGGTACAGGCAAACCTTGCGGTCGGGCGCGGCGGTGTGACCGGAAAAGGTTTTATGGAAGGGACACACTGCTCGTTGGGATATCTTCCGCGAACGGTGGCGAACTCGGACTTTATTTTTCCTGTGATCGCAGAAGAAACGGGATTTATCGGTGCTTTTTTCCTTCTGACCCTGTATGCAGTGCTGATGTTTTCGATTCTGCGGACAGCCATGCTTGCACCGGATGACTTCGGGCGATATCTGTGTGTGGGGATCGGAGCCCTGCTGATGACTCATGTTGCGGTCAATATCGGGATGTGTATCCGTTTGCTGCCGATTACGGGATTGCCTTTGCCGCTGGTCAGTTACGGTGGATCGTTCATGGTTTCCATGATGATTTATCTCGGGATCATTCAATCTGTTTATGCAAACCGGAAACAGGAATCTTTTCTTTCCGAGTAAATCCTTTGTTTTTTGCTTGACATAGCAGAGAAGAAATGTATATTACAGAAAATAACTTTTTAAAACAGGAATAAACAGAGGAAAAATTTATGATACGCTCTTTCTGCTGTGTGCTTCCTGTTTCTGTCGGCAATGATCCGGCAATGATCCGGCAGGTGATTGAAAGAACGCTTGCCGTAACACCGAATCTTCTTGTTGTGGATGATGCCTCCGGCGATTCGGGACTTGAGTCTTTCTGCTGTGAAAAAGGCGTGGAACGGGTTCTGCATGAAACCGCAACCGGGATCGGCGGGATTTTTCAAACTGCAGCGGCGTTGCTTTCCCGACGCGGTGTTTCCTGTATGATCACCCTGGATCCGGGCAGCCATTGTTTTCCGGAAGACCTGCCGCGCTTTATTTCTTATCTTCATAAAAAAGAACCGTACACGATCACGATCGGCTGCCGGGATTTTCCGGTTCCGCCCCAGAATGGAATCGCCGGATCGTGGAAACGGAAACTGACAAGTTTTCTGTTCCGACTGGAGACCGGTTTGAAATCCAGCGATGCCGGTTCACCATTCTGCGTTTACCCTGTTCATTTTATAAAACGTCTGAAGATGGGATCTCAGGTGCGAGATTACCGGATGGAATTGCTGGTGCGGGCGGTCTGGGCAAATGTCAATGTCCGTTCGCTCCGGGTTCGTTTTGCCGCAACACAGGAGGCACAGCCGGACCGGATTGATTTCCTCACCCACTTGAAGCTGATCGGGTTGCGTCTGCTTCCGTGCAAAAAACAAACATTGTGTTCCGGCGCGAAATTTCATTTTTCCCTGTTGCATCCGAAACCGTTTTTTGACTATCTGCTCAAAGAGAACGCATCGCCCGGCGAGCTGGCTGCCGCCGCTTTCACCGGAACATACTGTGCGGTTCTGCCGCTGTTCGGACTGCATACCCCGGTGGTCCTTTATTTTGCAACGGTATTCCGTCTGAACAAGTTCCTTGCATTTATGATCCAGCACCCCTTTGTGCTGCTGCCGATCACTCCCTTTCTGTGCATTGAACTCGGATTTCTGATGCGTCATGGCGAATGGCTGACGGATATTTCCCTGCAAACGGTTTTCTATGAAATCCATTACCGGATCCTGGAATGGCTGCTGGGCAGTCTGGTGCTGGCTCCGGTTTTTGCTGTGCTTTCTGCTGTTATCACCTATTTTTCAGCCGCATATCTTCAGAAGAAAATCCGTTTGAACTTTTGGGCGAAACAGCGTAAGATCCTGACTGAAAATAAAACTGATACAAAAGAATAAATACCAACACAAGGAGCAAGAAAATGAATCAGAATATTGAACTTGCCTACAAAATCGCAAAAGAACGCTACGCTGAAATCGGAGTTGATACCGATGCTGCACTGAACATTTTGAAAGATATCCCCGTTTCCGTCCACTGCTGGCAGGCAGATGACGTAATGGGTTTTGAAGTTGATCAGGGCGCATCCGGCGGGATCCTCTGTACCGGCAACTATCCCGGCAGAGCCAGAACTCCGGACGAACTCCGGGCAGATCTTGATCAGTTTCTTACGCTTATGCCGGGAACGATCCGTCTGAACCTGCATGCGATTTACCGGGAATCCGAAACGTTTGTTGACCGGGCGAAAATCACGCCGGAACATTTCAAAAACTGGATCGACTGAGCGAAACAGAACAAGATCGGTCTTGATTTCAATCCCACTTATTTTTCCCATCCGAATGCCGCTGACGGTCTGACCCTTTCCCATCCGGACAAGGGGATCCGGGATTACTGGATCGAACACGGGATCGCCTGCCGCGAGATCGCAGCTGCCATGGGGAAAGAACTGGGCAACCGCTGCGTGATGAACACTTGGATCCCGGATGGTTTCAAGGATACCCCTGTAGATCGTTTCGGCGCCCGCAAGCGGCTTGTGGATTCTCTTGATCAGATTTTTGCGAAACCGCTGGATCCGAAGTATATGCGCGATGCTGTTGAAAGCAAGCTCTTCGGGATCGGGGTGGAGTCCTGTACCGTCGGCAGCAATGAATTTTATCTTGCCTATGCGGTCAAAAACAATCTGATGCTGACGCTGGACTCCGGCCACTTCCATCCCACGGAAGTGATCAGCGATAAACTTTCCAGTGCCCTGCTCTTTACCGATGAAATCCTGCTCCATGTCAGCCGCCCCGTCCGTTGGGACAGCGACCATGTGGTGACGTTCGATGATGAACTCCAGCAGATCGCTTCGGAAATCATCCGTTGCGATGCAGTCAAACGGGTCAATATCGGTCTGGATTATTTTGATGCCACGATCAACCGCATGGCGGCATGGGTCATCGGTACCCGTAACATGCAGAAAGCGCTCTGCAAAGCCCTGCTGGAACCGGCAGAATCCCTGAAGAAAATGGAAGAAACGTTCAATTATACCGAACGGCTTGCCATGCTGGAAGAACTCAAGGCAATGCCGTGGCAGGCAGTTTATGATTACTTCTGCGAAACGGCAGGTAAACCGGTCGGCGGAAGTGTGATGCAGGCGATCCGCAAGTACGAAAATGATGTTCAGAGCAAGCGGGGCTGATCATGAGCAAACATTTGGCATTTGACTTGGGCGCCTCCAGCGGGCGCGCGATCGTCGGTTGGATCGAAAATGGAAAACTGCAGCTGCAGGAAGTACACCGTTTTCCCAATCATCCTTACGAAAAGGATGGCAGATTCTACTGGAATTTTACCGCTCTTTCCAATGAACTGAAAGAAGGTTTGAAAAAGGCTTGCGCTGCGTTCAACGACATCAGCACCTTCTCTATCGATACCTGGGGCGTGGATGTGGTCTTTTTCCGGAACGGAGAGCCGATCCGTGAACCGTACAGCTACCGTGATCCCCGTTTTGCAACGGCGATGAACGATGTTCATCAAATTCTTCCGGAAGAAGAACTTTACGCAAAAACAGGAATCCAGCTGATGTCGTTCAATACGGTTTATCAGCTGTATGCAGATCATCAGGATCACCCTGAAGATTTCCGGGATGGCGCAAAGGTCCTCTTTATGCCGGATGCGCTGATGATGATGTTGACCGGCGAAGCATTGACCGAATATACGATTGCCTCCACCGGCGCACTGCTGGATCCTTATACCAGAACCTGGCAGAAAGATGTATTCAATAAATTGGATATTCCCACGGATGTTCTGACCGAACTCGTTGAACCGTGTACACTTTCCGCTCCGCTGAAAAAGGAGCTTTGCGAAGAACTGGGCGTGCCGCAGATCACGGGGATCCGTTGCGGCGCTCACGATACCGCAAGTGCCGTTGCCGCCCTGCCCTCCGATGCACCGGAAAAAGCGGCATATATCAGCCTCGGGACCTGGGCGTTGCTGGGTGCGGAGATCCGTCAGCCGGTTGCCGACCGGAACGCTTATCTTGCAAAATATACCAACGAAGGCGGGATCGATGGCACGATCCGTTTTCTGACCAATATCACCGGCACCTGGCTGCTGCAGGAAACAAAGAATGCGTGGAACGAAGCCGGCGATGCCATCACATTCAACGAAATGTGCGATCTTGCCATGTCTGTTGAAACAGAGAAGCGTTTCAATCCCAATGATCCGGCGTTTGCCACGCCGGGCAATATGCCGGAACGGATCGCTGCATGCTGCCGTGCCAGTGGACAGGGCGAATTTTCCGGCAGAGCGGAACTGCTTCGCTGTATCTATGAATCGCTGGCACAGTGTTTCTGTGAAAAGCTGCATGAGCTGGAAAAAGTCCGTGGCGGAACATACGAAAAACTGCACATTCTCGGCGGCGGAACCAAAGATTCTTTCCTGATGCAGCTGACCGCAAACCGGATCGGGATCCCTGTTCTTGCCGGACCGGTGGAAGCAACAGCAGCAGGAAATCTGCTTGCGCAGTTGATCGCTTCCGGCGAACTGAAAGATCTTGCAGACAGCCGCCGCCTGATTGCCGCTTCGTTCCCGTTGAAAGAGTATCAGCCGCAAAAAAAGCAGTAAAAAACGCTTGAAATTTTTGTAAAATGCCGAAAACAGGTACAAAAATCAAAATTTATGCAAAATTTTTTGATTTTTTTTGATTTTTTCATTTGCATTTGAAATAATGTGGTGCATATTTACCAATAGACGGGCACGAAAGTGCATATAAACAAACCCCAAAACCAACGTAGGGAGTCGTAAGAATGAAATTCTACAACGTCAAGAAAAGAGCTGCCGTGGTGATCAAGGACGACAAGTGCGAAAAGATCATCTACAAGAGAGAGACCGCTAACGGTATCCAGGAACGCTATGCCGCAAAGGCTGTTGATGATGACGGCACCAAGCTGACCGCTTTCATCACGAAAGCTGCTTATGACAAGCTGAAATGCAAAGAAGGCAAGGCCAAAACCGCCAAAGCCAAAAAGAAATAATTTCTGCAGAAAATTTCGCGAAATTTTTAACCGGCAGCAATGCCGGTTTTTTTTATCGTAACACAAGAAAGAAGGATGCGCAATATGTTGAACCACTACGCACCATCAAAAAGTTTCATCAATAAAGATATCTACCGTGATAAAGTCCTCGGTTGCTGGACCGGCAAGAACATTGGCGGCACATTAGGCGCACCTATGGAAGGGCAGCGGGAGATCTTTGATGTTTCATTCTATACACAGGACCTTCAGGGCAACCCTGCCCCGAACGATGACCTGGACCTTCAGCTTGTCTGGCTGAAGGCAATCGAAGAAAACGGCATCTTCAATATCA
>JAGAPM010000068.1 GCA_017623265.1 Lentisphaeria bacterium
CCATGCGCTTGTAGAAGCGTTCAAATCCACGCTGGAAGAGGCGATCCTTGCGGATTTTATTCTGTTGATTCTGGATGTTTCCAATCCGCAGGCTCATGAACATTGGGAAACCACGCTTTCCGTACTCAATGAACTGGGCGCTGCCGAAAAAACGATTCTGGCAGTCTTCAACAAAATGGACCTTCAACCCGATCCCCTTGCCCTGCTCCGGATCAAGAGTCTCGCTCCGGATGCGCTGTTCGTTTCCTGCAAAAACGGCACGGGTCTGGAGGAACTCCGGGAGAGACTCATGCGTCAGGTCAACGGCTCGGCGCAGATCATGACGTTGCAAATCCCGCCGGAGAAGGCGGAACATATTGCTTTGCTCCACGCAAAGTGCCGTATTTTCGAATCGAATTACAACGATGACGGCAAGTTCTGTGCTGTCGCAAAAATCGCACCGCAGTATTTGGATGTATTCGGTTCTTATTCGCTGAAAAATAAACAAGATCATTCAATCAGGAGTTGATCACATGTCAATCATAAACAGAAAGATTCTGCTCGTTGCAGTCCTCTCCGCCACCGCGATCCTTGCCGGACCTGCGGTCAACCTCAATGCCCAACAGCGCCTGCATCCGGTCCGGACATCCGACCTTTCCGATGAAGACTGGAACTCATGGCGGATCGGTGTCATCACCAGCGAGGAAGCGGATAAAGCGTACACATCCCGGAATTATACAAACGCAATTGCTCTTTACGACAAAGCGATCGCCCTTTTCCAGAATGTTCAGAAAAACAAACCCTCCTGGAACAAAAAGGGTATTGCAGACCGCATTGCTCAACTGGAACGGAAAAAACAATCTGCCGAACGCCGGAGAGAAGATCAGCAGAGTGACCGGAAGCAGACTCCGGAAGATCAGTCCCTTCAGTCCAAAATTGCAGCAGCCAATGCCGATGCCGTTGCAGAGATCTCGGAGCTGAAGATCGCACTGGAAGATGCCCGGAAGAAAAATCTGCGTTATAAAGAAAATCTGGAACGGGCAAAGAAATCCGCCGCTCAGGTTTCCGCACTCCTGAAAGAAAAAGAGGAATTGGAACAGAAGCACACGCTTCTGCTGATCCAGTACAACGAACTGCAGGAAAAGGCTGTCTCCGGCGAGATCAATCAGGCAACACAGGCTGCGTATGAAGAAGCGAAAAAACGCAGTGATGCTCTGGCAGCAGAACTGCAGAACAACCGGCTGCAAACGGAACAACTCCGGAAAAGTCTTGAAACGATCACGGCGGAAAAACATGAACTGAGCCGGAAAACTGCAGATCTGCAGAACCGGGTCAGCGCCCTCTCCAGAATGGAAAAGGATCTTGCCGATCTGCAGAACAAGATCAAAGCGGACATGAAGACATCTGCCGGAGATAAAGCACAGTATCAGGCAGAAGTTGCCCGTCTGAAACAGGATCTTGCGAAAAAATCCCAGGAAGCGGATCTGGCAAATGAAGCCCTGAACAAGCTGCGTGCCTCCATGAATCTGAACGATGCTGCCCGCCAGTTGGAACAGAATGTGGCTGCGCTCCGTGCTGAAAACAGCAAGCTCCAAAAGGAACAGGCAAAACTTTCTTCCGAACTTTCCGCCGCAAAGAAGCAGATCGCAGATGATGCGGAAACCATCGCAAAAACCGGTGCTCTGGCAAGGAATCTTACCGAACAGAACAACCTGCTCAACGCCGATATCGAAAAAGCGAAAAAACTTCTCGTATCCCGGAACAGAGAACTGCAGCATCTTACCAGAGATCTGAAAAACGCACAGGCAGACGCAGAACGTTTGAGAAAGGAACGGGATTCCTTTGCACAGGAAATCGCCAAAAAACCGGTCGACGGCACCACATCTTCTGCTGCTGAACTCGCCCGGGCGAAGGCACTCCTCAAGGCGTTGACTGCCGACAATGAAAAACTGAAAGCAGCTCATGCCGATACCCGCAAACAGGAAGACAATTTCAAGAAACAGATCGCTGCTCTGGAAAATTCCGGCAATGAAACAGCAGAAAAACTGAAAAAAGCGGAAACCGAACTCAAAGCGCTCCTTCAGAAAGATACCGCTCTCAAACAGGCGACTGAAAAAACGGTCGCACTGGAAAAACAGCTCGCCGCCGCAGATGCCCGCATCAAACAGCTGGACACGGCACTGAACAATGCCAACACCCAGCTGGCAAAGGCTGCCCCCATGCAAGCGGAACTCAAAGCACTTCAGCAGAAACGCGCGGAACTTGAAAAACAGCTCGCCGATGCAAAGAAAGAAAGTGCAGAGCAGAAAAAGCTGATCGAATCTGCAAAAATGTTTGAGGTCGACAAGCTGAAAAAACAGTTGTCCGAACTGAACAGAGAATATACCGATGCGAAGGCAAAACTCGCTGAATTGAAAAAACTTACCGCAAATGCTGTTCAGATGGAACAGGAATTGCTGTCAATCCGGGAATCCGTGATCCTGCTGGAAACGGAAAAAGCCGCTCTCGCCTCGGAAAAAGCACAGCTTCAGCAGACTGTTGCTTATCACGAACGCAAGGCGAAAGAATATGAAAGTTCCGCCGGAAACGATGCATTGACCCGGTCTCTCCTGCAGGAAAATAAGATCCTGAAGGTGGAACTGGAAAACGCCAGAAACATCAAACCGGATGAAAAATTTGCCGCCGAACTTGCTGCAGCAAAAGAAACGATCGAAAATTATCAGAACGAACTGCAGAAGAATCTGGAAGAATACAACACCATCAAGAATGGTCAGCTGGAGCTTCGTCTGAACATCGTTGCGCTCGAAAAGGAACTGAAAGCACTCCGGGAGGAAAATGCTGAACTCAAGAAAAATCCGGCAGCCGCAGAGGCACTGAAAAAACAGCAGGCAGCCGAAAGCGAAAAGAAGGCACTGCAGGATAAAATTGCCGAAAGCGACCGCAAGATCGCCAGTCTGGAAAATCTCCTCGACTCCCTGAAAAAAGAACAGAATGCCCAGATCCGTGTAGTCGAACTTCTGAAAAAGGAAAACGCTGATCTCAAGAAGAAACTGGATAACGCCGCACCCGCTCTCAAGGCGCTGGAAGCAAAGCTTGCCGATGCCGAAAAGGCTGCCGGCGAACAGGTCCGGCTCAACGATGATCTGAAACGGGAAAACCGCGAACTGAAAGCACAGATCGAA
>JAGAPM010000069.1 GCA_017623265.1 Lentisphaeria bacterium
CACCGGAGAATTCGAAGAGGGGCTTGCGGAGCATAGCGCCCTTGATCGTGGCGACGGTGTTTTTGCCCATAACGTTGTCCGGAGTTGCATCGAAGAACTTTTCGTTTGCATTTTCGCCGGCAGCGCGTTCTGCTTCGAGGGTAGACCAGGTAAGAGCTTCCTTGCCTTCCTTCTTCGCCGTGGGGCACTGATCCAGACAGACACCGCAACCGGTGCAGTCTTCGATGTAGACCTGCACTTTGAACTGGAGATCATCACAAGCCGGGATTGCGGGCTTGACCTGGAAGGAAGCCGGAGCGCCTTCGAGAGAAGCCTTGGAGATCAGTTTCGTACGGATCGCAGCATGGGGACATGCAGAAGCGCAGATGCCGCACTGGATACAGTTTGCCATGTTCCACTTCGGAACGCGGGGAGCAATACCACGCTTTTCGAGGCAGGCAGTGCCGGTGGGAAGAGTGCCATCCACAGACATGGCGGAAACGGGGATGGAATCGCCGTCGTTGCGCATGCTGGGTTCAATGATATTCTTGGCGAAGTCAATGGCATCATCCGGGATAAGCTTGCCGGGGACGTAGCAGGCAACGCCATCGAGGGAAGCCGGAACTTTGACTTCCTGGCAGGCGTTGGCAGCCATATCGACCAGCTGGTTGTTCATATCGACAACATCCTGACCCTTCTTGCCGAAGGTCTTGGCGTTCAGGCTCTTCATGCCTTCTTCAGCCTGTTCGTAGGGAACGATGCCGGAGAGCTTGAAGTAAGCGACCATCATGACGGTGTTTGCACCCTTGCCGCGGAGACCGGGCATGTTCTTGACGATGGCTTCAGCGTTGATGTTGTAGAATTTGACTTTTTTGTTGATGATGGTTTCCTGCATGTCGCGGGTGAGGTGTTCGAACACTTCATCGTTGCTGTAATGGCTGTTCAGCAGGAAGGTACCGCCTTCTTTGATGCCCTTGAGCAGGTCATAGCGACCGATGTAGGCAGCAGTGGAGCAGGAAACGAAGTCCGGGCTGGTGATCAGGTAGGTGGACTTGATCGGGGAGTCAGAGAAACGCAGGTGAGAGCAGGTCAGACCGAAGGACTTTTTGCTGTCGTATGCGAAGTATGCCTGAGCATCCTTGTTGGTATACATACCGATGATCTTGATGGTGGTCTTGTTTGCACCGACGGTACCATCGCCGCCGAGACCGTAGAACATGCAGTTCGTGGTGCCGGCAGGTTCGGTGAAGATTTCTTCATCGACCGGGATGGAGGTGTTGGTGACGTCGTCCGTGATACCGACGGTGAAGCCGTGGAACGGATTTGCGGAAGCGAGGTGCTTGTAGACCGCGAGGACCATGGAGGGAGAGAAGTCCTTGGAGGAGAGACCGTAACGGCCGCCGATGATGGTGATGGCGGGATCGTTGACAGCGACCTTGACGTCCAGGTACAGCGGTTCGCCGATGGCGCCCGGTTCTTTGGTACGGTCGAGGACAGCGATTCTCTTGACCGTCTTCGGCAGAGCAGCGAGGAACGCTTCGGTGCAGAAGGGACGGTACAGACGGACCTTGACCAAGCCGTACTTGGTGCCGCGGGTGCTGTTCAGGTATTCGATGGCTTCTTCGATGGTTTCGCAGCTGGAACCCATGGAGACGATCACATCGGTTGCATCTTCAGCGCCGACATAGTCGAAGAGCTTGTAGTTTCTGCCGGTGACAGCAGCGACTTTGTCCACGTATTCCTGGACGATCGCGGGAGCGGCGTTGTAGAACTTGTTGACCGTTTCGCGGCCCTGGAAGTAGACGTCACCGTTCTGAGCGCCGACCTTGGTGATGGGAGCTTCGGGACGGAGAGCGCGAGCGCGGAATTCTTCGATATACTGGGGTTCCACCAGCTTTGCGATATCTTCGTAGGAGATTTCTTCGAACTTGTGGAGTTCGTGAGAAGTCCGGAAACCGTCAAAGAACTGCAGGAAGGGGACTTTGGATTTGTAAGTGGAGAGGTGTGCAACGAGAGCCAGGTCCATTTCTTCCTGAACGCTGTTTGCGCAGAGCATGGCGAAACCGGTGTTACGGCAAGCCATAACGTCGGAGTGGTCACCGAAGATAGCGAGGGACTGGCATGCGAGAGCACGAGCCGTGACATGGAAGACGGTCGGGAGGAGTTCGCCGGCGATCTTGTACATGTTGGGGATCATGAGGAGCAGGCCCTGAGAGGCAGTGTAGGTGGTGGTGAGAGAACCGGCGGCGAGACAGCCATGGACGGCACCTGCGGCACCTGCTTCAGACTGCATTTCGGCGACGGAAACTTCCTTGCCCCAAATGTTTTTTCTGTGTTCACTTGCCCACTGGTCAACCCATTCGCCCATGTTGGAAGAGGGCGTGATCGGGTAGATCGCGGCGGTTTCGCTCAGTGCATAAGCAACATGAGCGGCGGCGTAGTTGCCGTCCTGTGTGTTGATTTTTCCCGGCATAGAATTCCTCCTTGCTGGTGTTGATATGTTTTACTGGAGAATTGTTTTAAGTCCGTTTTCCAAACAGAAATACAACAGAAATTAATATACACGCGAACGCGCATTTTGTCAAGTTCTTTTTTTACTTTTTCCGGTTTTTTCCGGCGGGATCGGGGATCCCCAGTTCGGCGAAGGCAGCAGCCCGGAGACGACAGCTGTCACATGCGCCGCATGGGGTACCATCCGGCATAGGGTTGTAACAGCTGTGCGTGAGGGAATAATCGAAGCCCAGTTTCATACCGAGCTGGATAATTTCAGTCTTGCGGAGGTTCTGGAGAGGGGCACGGATCCGGAATTCCCAGCCCTCATCCACCGCCTTTGTTCCGAGATTGGCACACTTGCGGAATGCTTCGATAAAATCGGGACGGCAGTCCGGATAGCCGGAATAATCCAGCGAGTTGACGCCGATAAAGATATCCCGTGCGCCGATGGTTTCTGCAAAAGATGCGGCAAAGGAAAGGAAAATGGTATTCCGTGCAGGCACATAAGTGATCGGTACATGTTTTTCACCGTTTGCGGGATCTGCGGCGGGGACATCGATGGAATCATCGGTCAGGGCGGAACCGCCCCAGAGCCGGAGGTCGAACTTGATGCGGCAGAGTTTTTCCACGCCCACAAAGTTGGCGATTTTTTCCGCACATTCCAATTCGACAGCATGACGCTGCCCGTAGTCAAATGTCAACGCATAGACTTCAAAACCTTCCGCCTTGGCAACGGCGAGACAGGTGGCGGAATCCAGACCGCCGCTTAAAAGAACAACAGCACGTTTTTTCATTTTATCACCATAAGTTGTTTTTTCAAACGCCTTCGCTATCTGCGCCCCAGATTATTTTGTGAAACTGGAGGTTGAGACGGACAGGCAGTTTATCGTGAACGATCCGTTCTGTCAGATGCCGCAGATCGCTGCCCCATGCGGGGCTGAACAGGATATGTGAAGTCTGGGCGGTCAGATTGAAATGCTCCAGACAACGGACAGCACAATCATAGTCGGTATCATCAGCGATCACAAATTTGACTTGATCGTGATGGCGCAGCGAACGGAAATTCTGTTCCAGCATGGCTGCTTCTTCTCCGCTGCAAGGTGTTTTGTAGTCGATGATCCGATGGACCTCCTGCGGCAGCACGGAACAATCGCGGGAGCCGTTGGTTTCGATAAGGACCGTCTTTCCCAAACGGATCAACTCGGTGGCGAGAGCGGGGACATCTTTCTGCATAAGCGGTTCACCGCCAGTCAGTTCAATGAGATCCAATCC
>JAGAPM010000070.1 GCA_017623265.1 Lentisphaeria bacterium
GCTTTATCATGACCTGATGGCGCACGCAACCGGTGATGCCGAACGGGCAAGCCTGCTGACCTATCTGCTGGGCATGATCCGCGGTACCGCATTCCGGCAGACCATGTTCGCCGAGTTCGAACGGGATATTTATGCCTGGAGCGAAAACGGCGATCCCCTGACAGCGGAAGCCCTTTGCGATCATTACTTTGAATTGAATAAGCTGTATCACGGTCCTGCCGTCGAGCCGGATGAAAAGATCCGGTACGAGTGGGCACGGATCCCCCATTTCCATTACGGATTCTACGTATACAAGTACGCTACCGGGATCTCTGCCGCTGCCGCATTGGCGAAAGATATCCTATCCGGAAAGACCGACCGTTACATGGGCTTCCTGAAGTCCGGCGACAGCAAGGATGTGATCGACATCCTCAAAGATGCGGGAGTCGATTTCACTTCGCCTGCTCCCGTTGCCGCCTGTATGCAGCTCTTCGATGAAACGGTCACCGGTCTGGAAAAACTGCTTCTCAAGAAAATTTGAATAAGAAATAAGGTCCCCGCCTTACCCAATAGAAAGGAAACAAGATGAAGAAACATTTGCTCTGTATGGTGTTTCTTGCCGCCGCATCGCTGGCTTTTGCCGGAGATGCTCCCAAAACCGTCTACACTCATTATCACAACTGGACCATGCAGCCCGGTACCGTGAAGGATGCAGCTGCCGCAGACAATGTGCGCCATCAAGATGATCTGACCACCCCGATGCACGGTCCCTGGCTCCTGAATCCGGCGCAGGATTTCATTACGATCAACTGGATCACACGCCGCCCCTGTGCAGGTGGGATCCAGTATCGGGAAAAAGGTACGGAAGAATTCAAAACCGTATGGGAAGTCAAGTACGGAACCATTGATTTCAGCAAGGATCTGCACACGATCCATCTCAAAAACCTGAAGCCCGGCACTGAATATGAATATCGTCTTCTCACCGCACTGGACCGGTATCAGACCCCGTACAGCTCTGCTCATCATGTGGGACGGGAGATCAACTCCTTCAAGACGCTCGATCCCAAAAAGGATAACTATAAAGTCTTCCTGACTGCCGACTTCCACGGCGTGGCGCGGCTCTGTCTCGATCCCATGTATGAAAACTCCAATGCCAAAGAAGCGGATTTCTTCCTGTTTCTCGGCGACAACGTGGAAGACAGTATGGGTGACGCCCGCTACTATACAACCTTCGGTTTTCTGGATGATGCAGGCAGACTCTGGAGCAAGAACAAGCCCTCCGTCTACATCCGGGGAAACCATGACCTTGCCGGCAGAGAAATGTATCAGTTCGGCGATTATTTTCCCCATCCCTCCGGCGAGACCTATCAGGCGTTCCGGCAGGGACCGGTCCTCTTTATCTGCCTCGACACCATGTGGCGTCCGGGCAAAGACATTCAGGCGGAGCAGATGAAGGCGTACTTCAATCAGCAGGTGGAATGGCTGAAAGAACTGAAAAAGACGAAAGAATGGAAGACTGCCACTTTCCGGGTGGTTCTTGCTCATGTCGCCCTTTACTGCAGCGAAGGCGCATACCTCCAGCCCTTCTTCGGTGAGGTGCTGAACGATACCACGCCCGCCGGTCGGATCCACGCTTATCTTGCCGGACACGAACACCTGTACTACCGGATCAACGGCAATGAAAAAGCGATCCGCGTCGGCAGTACGAATACTGCCAACAACCCGAAGCCCTACAACGCCTACATGACCCGTTACGATATTCCCGAAGCCAAGACCTTCAACCAGATCGTGCTGCATCAGCCGGAAGCCATGATTCTGGAAGTTACCCCGCAGAAACTCATCTTCAAGAGCTATGACTGGCACAATGTCAACGGCGGGCTGTATGATGCATTCGAAATCATGCCGGATGCCACGGTCAAAGATCTGATCCCCGTCCATGTCTTCCCCAAACCTGAAAAGAAAAAATAACCTCTCAACGGAGAAACTCTGATGTTCAAAAAAATATTGTTGACAGCGTTCACCGCCGCGCTGGCGTTCAGCCTGAGTGCGGAGGACGCGGCGCCTTCTGTTTATACCAGCCACTATGACTGGCAGTTCCGCAGCGTGGAAACGCAGGATGCCGATCCCGGCGAAAATGTGCGCCATCAGGACGATTTCACCAAACCGCTGCATGGTCCGTGGCTGCTGAACCCTGCCACCGATTCCGCCACCATCGGCTGGATCACCCGCAGACCCTGCGCCGTGGGCGTGGAGTATCGGGAAAAAGGTACGGAGGAGTTCAAACGCGTGATCCATGTCAAATATGGTGCAGTGGATTACAGCAAAGACCTGCATGCCATTCATCTCGCCGGACTCAAGCCCGGCACGGAGTATGAATACCGCCTGATCTCCAATCTGGGCAGACACCAGACTCCCTATTCCAATGAAATTTTTGTCGGGCGTGAAATCTATTCTTTCCGCACGATCGACCCGGAAAAGAAAAATTACAAAGTCTTCCTGACCGCCGATATTCATGGGACTGCCCGTTTGACGCTGGATCCCATGATCAAAAATACCGGCTCGGAAAATGCGGATTTCTACTTCTTCCTCGGCGACAATGTCTGCGGCGATGCCAACCTCCGGAACGCCCGTTACTACATCCTTTCCGGATTTATGGATGATGTCTGCCGCATCTGGGGCAAGAACAAGCACACCGTTGTCCTCCGGGGCAATCACGACTTCCGCGGAGAAGAAATGTATGTCTTTGGCGACATCTTTGCCCGTCCGGACGGCGAGACTTTTCAGGCGTTCCGGCAGGGGTCGACCCTGTTTATCTGCCTCGATACCATGTGGATCCCGCAAACCAGATATGCCGAGGGCGGTCTGCAGGCGGAACAGATCAAAAACTATCTCCGGAAACAGGCGGAATGGCTGAAAGAACTGAAAAAGAGCGACGACTGGAAAAAATCCAAGTTCCGTGTGGTCCTCTCCCATATCGGACTCTTTGCGTGTGAAGGCGGATACCTGCAGGAGTATTTCCTGCCTGTCCTGAACGATCCCACGCCGGAAGGCAGGATCCACGCTCACATCGTCGGGCACGAACACCTTTACAACCGGATCAACCCCGGCACGAAGGAAATGCGTGTGGCAACGGCGTTTGCACCCCGGAAGCCGAAACAATATCAGGATAGAATGAAAAAATTTCCCATTCCGGACGGCATTGTTTATACCCAGATCACCGGGAACTATACCGAGGGTATGACCATTGATGTGACGCCGGATAAGCTGATCATCAAGAGCCACGCCTGGGAACGGGTCGGCGGCGGATTGTTCGATGCCTGCGAGATCACGCCGGATGGCAAGGTCAAAGATCTCGTACCTGTCACTGTGATCACCCCCGCACCTGAAAAAGCAAAGAAGAAATGAGAGGGAAAAGAATAATGATGAAGAAATTTTTAATGACCGTTTGTGCGCTTTCCCTTTTCTGCGGACTCGCCGCGGCGGAAGCAGATAACAGCACAAGATCCTACAACAGCTATTACCACTGGGAATATGTCCCCGTTGTCGTACCCGGCGAAGATGTGAAACAGCAGGATGACGTCACCACGCCGCTGCACGGCCCGTGGCTCCTGAACCCTTCTGCAAACTCCATCACCATCAACTGGATCACACGCCGTCCCTGTGCGGGCGGAGTGGAATATCGGGAGAAGGGCACGGAGGAATTCAAAACCCTGTGGACCATCAAGGGCGGGATCATTGATTACAGCAAGGACCTCCATTCCATCCACATCACTGGTCTGAAACCGGGCACGGAATATGAATACCGGCTGGTCAACTCTTTCGATGAGTTCCAGTGTGCGTATCACAAACATATTCCCAAGTTCACTGCCCGGGAGATCCATTCCTTCCGCACGGTGGACCCGGAAAAGAAGAACTACAAAGTCTTCCTGACTTCCGACCTCCACGGCACGTCGCGCCTCTGTCTCTATCCCGTTTACAATACCTCCGGCGCAAAGGATGCGGATTTCTACTTCTTCCTCGGCGACAACGTGGAGGACAATATGGGAGACGCTCGTTACTACACTACATTCGGATTCCTGGATGACATGAGCAACCTCTGGAGCA
>JAGAPM010000071.1 GCA_017623265.1 Lentisphaeria bacterium
CCGTATCCGTTCTTTGACGTTGTGATCCCGGTTACGATCGTTCCGCAGGAAGGTTCAGCGGCAGAAAAAGCCGGGTTGCAAGCGGGTGACCGGATCGTGAAATTGAATGGTCAGGAAATCGGGCTGGATGAGTTTTTGTTGCAGATCACCGCAGCAAACGGCAAACCGCTGGTCATGGACTATGAACGAACCGATGGAACAACCGGTCAGGTGACCGTGATTCCGGAAAAGGGGCAGGGATATCTTTGCGGGATCACTTTTTCTGCGAACGGCAAATTGCTTGTGGATGAACTGATTCCCGGTCTTCCGGCGGAAAAGGTCGTGAAGCCGGGTGACCGTATTCTGGCGTTGAACGGAGAAGAACTGACAACGACCGAAGCGTTTATCCAGGGCGTTCAGGCGATGGAGGATAAACCGTTTACCGTGACGCTGCAGCGTGGCGGGGAAACGCTGACCGTGCAGCTTTATTCCGTTCCGCGGAATCAGATCGGCGTACAGTTCCAGTTTCTTTCCCATCCGACACCGTTCGAACAGCTGACCAATGTGCTGGATCTCACCTGGCGTTCTCTGCGGAGTGTGGGTGCCGGAATCGGCAGAAAACTCGGTCTCGGCAGCGGTTATACCACTCTCGGACCCCAGCATTTCAGCGGACCTGTCGGGATCGGGCAGACTCTGTACCTTTCGGTCTATAAAGGCTCTCTGATCCTCGGACTGAATCTGGTTGTGCTGATTTCCTTCAGTCTGGCGCTGTTCAATCTGCTGCCGATGCCGGTGCTGGATGGGGGGCATATTCTGCTTGCCTGTCTGGAAATGATCTTCCGCAGACCGGTTTCCGCAAAAGTTCTGCAGCCCCTGACGATCGTTTTTGTGGTGATCCTGATCGGCTTCATGATATTTGTGACGATCTTTGATATCAAACGTCTTCTTCCAGCTGAAGCGGAACAGCAGGGCAGGATCATCGATGAATCAAATATGAAACAGGAAGAAAAAGTAAAACCTGTTGAAAAGAAAGAAATTCCGCAGATGCGCGCACTGCCGGATCCGGGGAAGGATGCCGTAAAATGAGCCGCCGGATCCATGTCGGACAGGTGGCGATCGGCGATGGTGCGCCTGTTTCCGTGCAATCCATGACCAATACGCCCACGAAAGATGCGGCGCAGACTTTGACGCAGATCCGTGCCCTAGCGTCCTGCGGATGTGAGATCGTGCGGCTTGCTGTGCCGGATGTGGCATCGGCAGAGGCATTGAGTGAGATCGTTCCGGCGAGCCCGGTTCCCCTGGTGGCAGACATCCATTTCAATCATGATCTTGCGTTGCGAGCCATTGCGGCGGGGATCCATGCTGTGCGGATCAACCCCGGGAATATCGGCAGTGACCGGAAGGTGCGTGAGGTGGCGGAAGCGGCAGGACATGCGGGTATTCCGATTCGTGTCGGAGTCAATGCGGGCAGTTTGCCTGCGGGTTTATATGAACGTTCCCTTGTGGAGTTCGGCGATCCGGAACGGGCATTGGCGTTTTCCCTTTGCGAAGCGGCGAAGGGTGAAGTAGCCCGTCTGGAGGCGTGCGGTTTTCATGATATTGCGGTCTCGCTGAAAGCCAGCAGTGTTCCGGTGACAGTTGCAGCGTACATGCTGTTCTCCGGTCAGAGTGATTATCCTTTGCATGTGGGGGTGACGGAGGCGGGAACGCCGTACCGCGGGATCATTAAATCTGCGGCAGGAATTGGAACACTGCTGTTGAGCGGGGTCGGCGATACGATCCGTGTCAGTCTGACGGCGGATCCCTGCGAAGAAGTCCGTGCGGGGATCGCTCTTCTGGAAGCGATCGGGTTGCGGGAGACAAAACCGGAGATCGTATCCTGTCCCACCTGCGCCCGGACAGCGTATGATCTTTTCGGTATGACAGAGAAAGTGGAGCGTCTTGTTGCGGACCTGAAGAGCAGCAGAAGATTGCGGGATGTACGCAAGATCGCCGTAATGGGCTGTGTGGTCAACGGCCCCGGCGAGGCGAAGGATGCGGATATCGGTCTTGCCGGAACAGGTGATGGTCGCATTATGATCTTTGAAGAAGGCAGAACCGTTGCGACGCTGTCAGAGGCGGATGCGCTTGCTTATTTGCATCAATTTCTTGTTTTGAAATAAATCAGATCTTATTTCTTGCTTCCTGCAGCGCAAATTTCAGCTGATCCGCCGTTTTGAACCGGAATGTCTGGCGGTCATCCAAGGCGGAATCAATGACATTTGCGATTACTTTCGGCACATACGGATTGTAGTCCCAGAGCGGTGCAGGAGGATTTTCAAAGATCCGGTTGAGATTGGTCGGATCGGAAAAATTCCGGGGTGTTTTTCCTGTGAGCATGTAGAAAAGAGTGGCAGCCGTTGCCCAGACATCCACTTCCGGCTTGACATATTTATAATTGAGATACTGCTGTTTCGGGATAAAACCGAGGGTTCCGTAAAAATCGCCGGTACGAGTACAGCCGCTGATCCCTGCCATGTCGAATGCTTTTGCCAGTCCGAAATCCGAGATTTTTGCTGCGAGGCTGCCATCTGCCTGTTTGGTGAGGAAGATATTGGCTGGCTTGATATCCCGGTGGACAAGACCGTTTACCATGTACATTTGAGCGTCCAGGATCGACATATGTTCCATCCGGACATTGTGTGCATACTCCAAACCGTCCAGGATCTGACATGTCAGATCAAGAGCAGTGTTAAGTTTCAGTGTCATTCCGGTCCGGATCATGTATTCACGGAGTGACCCTTCCGGGCAGTAATCGAGAGCGAGGAAGAGGGCACCGCCGGTATAATCGCAATCCTTGAGTTCCACGATATTCGGATGTTTCAGCCCGCGCAGATTTTCAGCTTCCCGCATGAAGTCCTCACGGCACTGATCCTGTACAGCGATTTCCGGCAGCAGGATCTTGAGTGCGACCCGCTCCAACGTGTTGATATTTTCTGCGAGATAGACTGCACCGAGACCGCCGCGTCCGATGAGTTTGATCACCCGGTAATTCTTGATCTGCAGTACATTCTGCCCCCGGCGAATCTCCATTTCCGGCATACGGAATGTTTTATTCATATCGTTTTGATTGTTGAGGCAATCCGTGCAGATGAATGTATTGCAATCTTCATGCCAGACCTGACCGCTTTCCTGAGAGCTTGCGATCCGCTGACCGCAGACGGAGCATGTTTGAAAGAGGACAGTTTTCGCAGCCGGAGCAGCGTAAGTTTCTTTGCCACCCCGGATGCAGTTATCACAGACCAGCCTGCTTGTGCGTGCGCCGGAACCGGGCAGAAGATCCGGCATTTCCTCACCGCAGATCCGGCACTTCCGTGCAGGGATCAGCGTGATCTCAAAGGCGTTGTGACCGATCTGAATGATGTTGCCGGAAGCCAGCTCCCTTGTCTGCGACTGTGGAAGTCTTTCCCGGTTGAGAAATGTGCCGTTTCTGCTGCCCAGATCGCAGATGCTTGCTTTCGGTGGTTTTATATCCAGCAGACAATGATGGCGTGAAACGCCGTCACCAGCCTCATCAATGAGCCGCATCATGCAGCTTTCCGATCTTCCGACCATACAGAGCATGGGTTCATCGAACCGGTATTTTGTACCTTCGAGAGGACCTTTGAGTGCAGTCAGCAGAACTTTGGCGGGCATGGGAACTCCCTTCCTGTTTTCCGCAGATCCCGTGCGGGGATAAATGCTTTGCGGTGGTTCAGAGACCGGATGAAAAATCTTCCTGCCAGAACTTCAATCAGATCGAACCGGATCTTGAACGGCGGATCTTCCAACGCACGCATATATGCCGCAGCGCCTCTGCGGATCCGTTTGATCTGGTGGAGCTTCAGGTTGTCGACCGGTGCGGGGATAAAGTCCGGACTCTTGCAGTATCTTGTTTTGACTTCCACGAAAACGATGGTCATGCCGTCTCTTGCGACGATATCGAGTTCACCGGCGTTTCCGATCCGGCAGTTTCTTGTGAGGATGGAAAAACCTTCCGATTTCAGAAGTGCAGCGGCGGCATTTTCGCCCCGTCTGCCCAGTTTTCTACTCCAACTTCTGAGACGGCGGAAATCCATGTTCACCTGCCTTTTCCGGCAAAAAGACCCCATGTCATATCATCGATCCGGAATGTGGCAAGAGTGCGGTAGCCTGCTTCGTAACGATGCGTTGTCAGCGCAATGATCTCATCATCCGAGTCCGCTTCAATGGGCGAAAAGACAAAATCAACGGGCTGGCTCTGTTCACATTCTTCTGCGAACACCATTACCGCCGGAGCTTCCTGCGGTGCATGGATCCCCATAAAACGCATGGGGATCCTGCGTGTCATGGCACGGGAAAGGATCTTTGCCGCATCCTCCGGATCGTTGAGGATATCATCTTTTTCAATGGAGATGATGCGGATCATTTTCCGAATGCTTTCACATCGCCGGCGGCGATGGTTACCGTGTTGTTCTTGAAGAATTCAATGGCATCGGCATCATCAAAGACCGAGCGGGGGGAAAGTTCCACGATGCAGTCCGGGGTACCGTCAGCCTTGCGGGGGATCTTGATTCCGGCGAGTTCCATTCTTCTTGCATCCCGGGCAACGAGCATGGCACGGCAGGATTCGGCGGAGTCCACGCCGGTGGCATTTTTGGTAGGCGCGAAGAGTTCTTCACGGCATCCCTCAAGGACCATGGTTTTTTCTGCGAGGGGCAGGGCATCAAAGATAAACGATTCCAGCTTGACAGCGTTTGTTTCCTCCGGCTTGACCAGCTCGCCGTTTTCATTGATGTATGCGACTTTTTTATCGGCACGGTGCCAGGGCATATGCAGCTGCCCATCGCAAGTCAGGCGTTCAATGAATTCGCGGCTGATGACATGGATCGCCGGACTTCCTGCGAGGAAGTCCAGAGTGCCATCGGCTTTTCTGCGTTCTGCCAATTCTGCGGGCATGTCGCTGTATTCAATGATCTGAAGTCTGCCGCCGGTGATGCAGAAATTGCCAAGCTTTTCGTAGGGATTCGTTTTGGGGAGCATACGGGCGCTGATTTCGGAACCTTCCCGATGATGGAGCCCAATGAAGAGAGGATCGACCACCGGAACCAGCGGGTTGTCCACCTGGAAATACGAAATATATTCTACACCGTTCGCCTTCATCTGCTCCAGCGCACCGGACTTACGGAGCGCCAGGAGGGTGCCGCCGTGACCGTTGGGGGCGAGAGCAAGGGTGTCTTTTCCGCCGAGAAGGAGCTGACCGTTGTATGCGATGGCAGGCATCATGCCCTGGGTGAAGAACATGATGTTTTCCGGATTCAGTCCGAAGAAGTTGTTTGCAGCGAAGAAATCCCGGGTCGGCTTATCGTTGAGTTCACTGGTCATGATGTACCAGTTGATGGGCTTGCCTGCCTTTTCCCCGGCACGGGCAAGGCTTTCCGCGAAATACTGGAAAAGGGTCTTCTTGAGGACCGGGGTGATGGGATAAGTCCCTTTCGGACCGTCAAAGCCCAGACGGGTGCCCTGTCCGCCGGCAACGATGAGAGCGGCGACTTTTCCCTGTGCCAGCAGTTCATTTCCGACTTTTTCCGCTTCTGCATAACGGGCTTTCAGCGCATCCGTATTGGCAGGGAAGGGGAAGAACGGGGCGGGGGTGAGGTCATCGGGGATTGCCGTTTCGGGCTTCTGGAAAACATATTCTTTGATGAGCCGGTCGAGTTCTGCCCAGTTGATTGCCTCCAACTGTTTTTCGATTGCCGCTTTGTCTGCAGGGGCTGCTTTTTCGAGAGCGGAGAGGAGAGAGAGCTGACCATACTGTTTCAAGGTGTCAGAGATCGCCATGGCAAAAATCCTTTCTGTGATTATTTGGAATCCTATACCGTAAATATAATACCGGAACCCGTTTTTCGCAAATGAAAAATCGGAAAACGGACAAAAAAAACAACACCGGCTCATGCATGATGCGCCGGTGTTGTGTAAAAACGGATCGGAAACAGATTTACTTGACCATATCAGGCTCAAATTCCAGATCGGAAATGCTCTGATTGACCACATATTTCTTGAGGGTCAGCTGGGGTGCATCTTTGCTGTCCGTGGTGATGAAACCGGGGAATACGAAATCACCTTCCACGAAGCGGGAGCATTTGACGGTGATCGGATTTTTCGCAAGCCCGGAAATAGGCGTGACCACGTTGGAGATCTGGTGTTTCTTTTCGTCCGCAGAAATGAAAACCGTCACCAGTGCGCTGTAATCTTTATCACCGAATTCCACATCGAACTTCCAGCAGCGCTGGTCATCCACATTGTGTTCCATCGGTTCACGGATGGAGCCTTTTCCGGCTTTGATCTCATAATCAACAAGGGAGACTTTATTTGCTTTCTGTGCGAACGCCATGGTCATATCGTAGTTCAGGCGCAGTTCATTGATGTGTTCCGGAAGCGTGATGGGGGAATATTCGATCCCATCGGTGGAGGAGAAAGCCTTATTGCCATTGAGGATCTGAGCATAACGGACCGCACCGGAGTTGTCTCTGACCACGAATTTCATCCGTCTGCCGGGAGCAAACATGTAGCTGACCTTCATTGTGCCATCAAGAGATTCCATGTCATAAGCCAGCGTCATGAATTTCTTCTGCTGGGCAACTGCGGGGATGTTGGCGAAGAGAGTCTTTGCCAGCGGCGAACTGTAAATACAGGTCTTGTTTTCAGCAGTGCCGGCTCTGTACATTTCCATGCGGGATGCGATATCCTGCTCAATGGCATCGCGCACGGGGTCATCGATCGCGAAGAGTTTCTCTTCCTGACTTGAGGCACAACCGGCAAGAGCTGCCAGCGCTGCTGCGGAAAGAATTGCGTGAACAAACTGTTTCATGGGTTGCTCCGTTCTTTTACGGGTTTGTTATTTAATAGTTTTTGCTTATCTTCAATGAGTTTTTGAACTTTATCTGCGGGGAGATTAAACTGCCAACCGGTGTACTTGAACCTGATTTTGCGCCAGTCGTAAGAATTCTCGGACGCTGCCGGAAATTCTTTGCCGTTGATTTTTACCCACTCCGTGACCTTGAAGGTCATAAGCGGACCAGATGAGCCCTGTTCGGAAATCTGACAGGAGAGCAATCTGCCGGCGGGATCGAACGCAATTTCAACGATCGTATCAAGCCGGTCATTTTCTTTCCGGCGGGTCAGACGGAAGGTATTTTCTTTTTCGCTGACTTTCTCAAAATTCCAGCCTTTCAGACCGGGCAGGTAGATGATCGGAGACAGAGCGTTGAACAGGGGGAAATCCATGAAATCCAGATTGTAAAAACCGCACTTCGGGGTTTTTTCGTCGGTCACATAGAAAAATGCAGTCGGTTTCCCGCTGAAAGTAATGAAATCATCCCACTGTTCTTTTTTTGCTTCTGCGACCTCTGTCACAAAGAGAATATTTTTCACATCTTCCATCTGGCTGACCGCACTCATGGAGCGGAATTCTCTTTCCGCCTGCGATATACAGGCGGAGAGAAGTGCCGCAAGAGCGAGCGTCAGCAAACTGTAAAGGACCGTTTTTTTCATGGAAGATATGCTGCCTTTTCCGATGGCTTACCAGCCGTAGATCTTGTTGTCCAGATACTGCTTGAGCTGATCAATGGCAACCCGTTCCTGCGCCATGGTATCGCGGTCGCGGATCGTGACAGCACCATCGTTTTCCGTATCGAAGTCCACCGTAACGCAGAAGGGCGTTCCGATTTCGTCCTGACGGCGGTAGCGCTTGCCGATGTTGCCGGTGACGTCCAGTTCCGTGCGGTAGAACTGCTGGATCTTCTTCTGAACTTCCGCCGCTTTGTCGTTCAGTTTCTTGGAGAGGGGCAGCACGCCGACCTGGATCGGAGCAATGCGCGGCGGGAAACGGAGGACGATACGGATGTCATCTTCCATGCCTTCCTTCTGAGTGGGCGCCTTGTCTTCTGCGTAAGCGTGGCAGAGGATGGCGAGGATGGTACGGTCGCAGCCCACGCTGGTTTCGACCACGGTGGGGAGGAAGCGTTTGCCGGTGACCGGATCCAGATATTCCATGTTCTGTCCGGAGAATTCCTGATGCTGCTGCAGGTCCCAGGTTCCGCGGTGGTGGATGCCTTCCAGTTCGCCCCAGCCGAAGGGGAACTTGAATTCGATATCGACCGCAGCTTTGGCGTAGTGCGCCAGTTTGTCGTGGGGAGCCCACTGGATCTCATCTTCGGTGAAGCCCAGTTTTTCGGTGTAATATTTCCAGCGCTGTTCCTTCCAGTATTCGAACCAGTCGAGGGAGCCTTCATCTTCGCAGAAGAATTCCATTTCCATCTGGGTGAATTCGCGGGAGCGGAAAGTGAACATTCTGGGCGTGATCTCATTACGGAACGCCTTGCCGACCTGAGCGATACCGAAGGGCAGCTGCTGACGGGTCGCAATGCGGATCAGGTTGAAGTCCAGGAAGATGGGCTGGCAGCTTTCCGCACGGAGGTAGGCAATGTGTTCTTCATCGAAGACAGGACCCACATAGGTCTTCATCATGAGATTGAATTCCCGGGGAGGAGTCAGATCCTTGGAACCGCAGTTGCTGCAGGTGGTGGGGTCTTCCATCTGGTCGACACGGAAACGGGTCTTGCACTTTTTGCAGTCGCACATGATATCGCCGAAACGGTCCACGTGACCGGATGCTTTCCAGGTGCGGGGGTGGCAGATGATGGTGGAATCCAGACCGACAACGTTGTTTCTGGTTTCGACCATTTCGTTCCACCAGAGCTGTTCAACAGCCTTTTTGAGCATGGAGCCGTAGGGACCGTAATCCCAGAATCCGTTGAATCCGCCGTAAATTTCAGAGCTCTGAAAAACGAAGCCGCGGCGTTTGCAAAGGCTGACCACCTTTTCCATCAGGTTCATATCGGAAGTTTCCTGAACGTCCATTGTAAAAATCCTTTCTTGCAATTTTTGTGACTGTTATTTTATATTATAACAATATAGCCTCTTTCCCGTGAAATGCAATACCAAAGGCAAAGAAAAAATGACAAGTAATGCAAAAAAGTTGTTGTTTTTTCGAAAAAAAACTGGAAAAGTGAAAAAAAAGCGTTATAATGTAACCCGGAAGCGGTTCATGAGAACCGGAATATGGAAAGTGGAAGAGCATGAGCGAAGATAATATGCTGACGCGTGTGACGCTGATCGGCAAAGCAAAAGATCAGAATGATGACCGGGCATGGGCGGAATTTACCGCTTATTACCGGAAGTATATCTATAATCTTGTGCGCCGGATCGGCTTGAATCATCATGATGCCGATGAGGTCGTTCAGATCACGCTTGTGAAGATCTGGAATGCCATGCCGGAGTTTCAGTATAAGCCGGAAAAAGGTCGCTTCCGCTCCTGGATCTGCTGTATTGCCGGAAATTCTGCCAAGAATTTTATCCGCTCCAACGGCCCCTCTCATATTTCCCTTTCTTCCATCGACTGGGGCAATGATGAAACCGGTGAGATGACCATCCGCCCCGAAGTGGAAGCCCTCGCTGAACAGGAATGGGAACGGTATTTGCCGGAATTGGCACTAAAGAATATTTCCGGGAATTTTGACCGGAAAACACTGCAGGTCTTTGCCATGTGCCGTCAGGGGATTCCCGTGCCGGAAATCGCAGCAAAACTGGGGCTGGCAGAAAGCAGCATTTACGTCTACAAACAACGGGTGAAACAGCGTTTGACCGAAGAAGTCGAGCGACTGAAAGAAGAACTTTGAACGTCATTCTTTTGACGCCGCCCGCAAAGAAACAACAGCGCGGCACGGCAGCGCGCTCAGCCCAAAGGGCTGGGCGCCTCTTTTTTTCTGCGCACCACGCTTTTGCGTGCGCAGAAAAAAAGCGAAGCGGCATGAGCAAAAAAATGCTCATGCCGCTGCTGCCGTGCCGCGCTGTTTTTTCAGCGGGCGTGCTTATCCGGCTGTTTGATTTCAGAGATTTTCTGCCACGAGATCGCCGACGCCGCTGGTGGAGTAGCCCATTTTACCGGCGGAGAGGGATTTGAGTTTCTTTTCGGTACAGAATGCCACGGAGTTTTCGATTGCCTTTGCAGCTTCGGTTTCGCCCAGATAGTCCAGCATCATAGCGCCGGCGAGGATGGCGGCGCAGGGGTTGATGACGCCCATACCGGTATATTTCGGCGCAGAGCCGCCGATGGGTTCAAACATGCTGACGCCTTCCGGGTTCAGGTTCCCGCCGGCGGAGATACCCATACCGCCGCTGGTCATGGCG
>JAGAPM010000072.1 GCA_017623265.1 Lentisphaeria bacterium
CGCCTTAGTGGAATCTCCGCACATGAGCCGATGCTTGCCAAGCTGATAGATCACCCCCGGCTGACTGACCGGCTCTTCCGGGACATCCGGGACGGCGTCGGCATCCGTCTCTCCCTCGGCAACCACATTTTCTTCGGAAGTCCCGTTCAGCAGCCGGTCAAGCTCATCGGTGTCGAAGCCGAGGAGCGACAGGTCAAAATCCTTTTCCTGCAAATCGCGCAGTTCGATCGGCAGCAGGTCGTAGTTCCACTCCGCGATCTCGCCGGTCTTGTTGTCCGCGATCCGGTATGCCTGCACCTGTTCCGGCGTGAGGTTTTCCGCGATCACCACCGGAACTTCCGAGAGGCCGAGCTGTTCCGCCGCTTTCAGGCGGGTGTGGCCGACAACCACGACGAGATCCTTGTCCACGACAATCGGCTGCTGGAAGCCGAACTCCTTGATCGAGTTGGCAACCGCCTCCACCGCGCCGTCGTTGAAGCGCGGGTTCTTCTCATACGGATGGATCTCCGAGAGTTTCATCATTTGAATCTGCATAAAGGTTCCTTTCCTGGAAAAATGATTTGCAAAAGCAAGATTCGGAGTTACTTTTGCAAGGGTAGAAGAATTGAGAATTCCGGAGAAAGACGATTTCGCCGGAAACGGGGCAAACAGCCCCGCTGTCGCGTTCGATTCCGACCCGCTATACAGCCCCGGCGAACGTGCTGTCGCGCGTGTAAGAGGGCTGTCCCGGGGCGTGTTGGCGCACTGTCGGATCGGGTCGCAAGTCGTTGAGAATCAACGAGCATAAAAATTTTATCACCTGCAAGCAAGTCTGCTTATAACGCCGACTCCTTCCGCGCGCCCTCGAAAAATCCCTTTCAAGGGGGGAACCGTTGACTCTGGAATGTGTATAAGCCTCGCCGCCTCATTTTCGACCCCTCGAACTTTCTGTGCTTCTATGAGGCTGGAAATACCCTTAAAATAAACGACAGATTTTTCCGTCATTTCGACAAAAGTGACGGAAAAGTGACGGAGGCTCATGAGTGCATCGGCTATTCCCGGTTTTTCTTCTGGATCTGATAAATCCGCCGTGGGGTGAGTCCGATCATATCTGCGACCTCGCCGATGGGAGTGCCGGAGGCAACCATGTTCTGCACGAAGTTCTTGTCTG
This sequence comes from Lentisphaeria bacterium, assembly GCA_017623265.1. Lineage (GTDB taxonomy): Bacteria > Verrucomicrobiota > Lentisphaeria > Victivallales > UBA1829 > SIG77. The sequence continues at coordinate 1,151 of JAGAPM010000072.1, forward strand.
CCTTTGACTTGTAGTTCACCGGAGGGATATAAAGCAGACCGCGCCAATGCTTTTGAACCGCCTTGAGCAGTTCGGACGGCAGCACATCTGCCGCGTTAGCATAAACGGACATGGCTGTTTTCCTTTACTTTTTGTGTTTGAACTCACCGCACCAGTCATCATCCTTGACGACCGGCCACTCTATGTACGGGGAATGTGCATACCTGACAGTTGACGGTGCGTGGTGGCGGCAAATACTGCCGGAGCCTTTGCCTCTGGAATCAAAAAATTTGCATTCGGAACATGTCTTAATGTGCCGATCTTCTGTTTTCATAAAAATCCTTTCAAAAATGTTGTTCACGGCTTTCACGGCTCTTTATATGCAAATGAAAAAAAGAAAGAAGTCCGGGAACAGCTGTGAAGTGGTGAAAAGCTAAAAAAAACAGAAGAAAAATAATATATTTTGAGTGTAAATATATATATTATTATTTTTTTCTGTTCTTCTCTTTTCATTCTGCTATTCACACTTTTTTCCTTCACTTTTCCCGGCGTTTTGCATCTTTTTTTCCGGGAAGCCCTGGACCGTTCACATTGTTTTTTGTGAATCATTCCACGAGCCGGTATATTTTTGCCGCAGGTCTGACGGAAGAGTCATATTCTACCTGAACAGTGCCCTTTTCCTGCAGGGTTTCTGCGATTTTCTTCATGGAGTCCGCAGACTCGTGCAAAAGCCGCAGAAGTTTGCTGTGCGACAACCGGCCGCCATGCTCCTGCAGTTTGCGGATTGCTCTCTGACATTTCTCATCGAAGATGTTTTCATAGACATAGCGGTCAGCCATGTAAAGCATCCGCCACGTCAGATGATCGATGAACTTCCACGCCCATCGCACGGATTTCTCCGTGATCAGCGGGTTATAGACATTGCCGCTGATGCCGTGCAGCATGGCGAGCTTGCACACCTTTTCATGAGCGCGCGCCCACAATGCCTTGGCGGCTCCTTCGTTCTGTGCTTCATAGAAGTTGTAACGCCGGTCGCATTCCTGCTGTACTTCCCGGAGTGCGGCAGTTGCCTCGGGCGTTTCCGTAATGATCAGCGGCTTTGGATACTCGTTTGTCAGATTGCCGTTCACATCGAGATTCGCGAGGTAGGTTGCCGCGCGGATCAGCGAGTCCGAAGGCGTGATCGGCTGGGGATTCCCGGCTTCGCCACGCTTGCCCGCTTCCACGATGATGCACCGGGCGACCAGCCCGTTTTCAAGCACACGCCGGGAAAGCGATTCATAGAAATACTGCGGAATCGCGGTTCCCAGCAAAACCAGATTCGGATTCACAATATGCGCAATCTCATGAACAGTGCCGTCTTTTTTCTTCGCTGAGGCTTTTTTGCGCAGCGGATAGATGGTGTTGGACGCGCCATAGAACTTCAACAGCTTTTCGTTGATGGATTCCGCCCGGTTGTCTTTACTGTATTTCAAAGTATTGAAAATACAGTCGAACTCATCCGCCTGAAACAACATGGACGGGTGCATGAACAGGGCATCCTCCAGTCCTTCTC
>JAGAPM010000073.1 GCA_017623265.1 Lentisphaeria bacterium
GGCAAGCCCATAGGCTGTGATCCCGCGCTCCTCCGGAGCGCATCTGAATCCGCCTGCATGGATTGTTTTCAAAGAAATATTTATCAGGACAGTCGCAGCAGATACAGGAAAACAGTTTTGCAACTGCCGCTTTTTTGCTGTCTGTTGTGTGATTTTCCGATCACGCAGGTTTGACCACTTTCAAACTGGAGGAAAACCGCATATCCTTCACCTTTTCGATAAAGGCTTTCATGTGGGGCTGCTGCAAATGTTTCTGCAGGTGTTCCGCACTTTCCCAGCATTCCACATAGACACATTCATCCGGATCCACCGGCGCGCCAACTCCGGCATCGGTAGGTTCGTTCAGATGGTAGAAGATACAGCCATCTTCCGCCCGGACGTTTTCATAGTTCGCTTTGGCTGCCGCAATGAAGTCTGCCTTGCAGCCCGGTTTCAGTTTGGATGTGGCGATCACAAAGATCATGATTTACCTCCATGGTTGTTGTGTTTGAGAGAAAAAATAGCACCGCTTCACATCTTTTCAAGGCTGAATTTGTGTTTTCTCAATCATTTTTACGGCAGGAACATTTGATTTCTTCTGCTGTTTTGTTATATTATTCGTGGAATCAACAGAAGGAGCATCGAGTTATGAAAAAGATCATCGCAATCAATGGCAGTCCCCGGAAAAAGGGCAACACCGCAGAGGTCCTGACTTACGCACTGAAAGGCGCGCAGGATGCCGGAGCAGAAACGGAACTGATCCACCTTGCCGACCTGAATTTTTCCGGATGTAAAAGCTGTTTTGCCTGTAAGCTCAAGGGTGGCAGATCCTATGGAAAATGTGCATGGAAAGATGATCTCTCCCCGGTTCTGGAAAAGATCCTTGCCAGCGACGGGCTGTTGGTGGGGAGTCCGGTTTACTTCGGCGGGGAGACCGGACTCTGCCGTAATTTTATCGAACGCCTTTTCTTTCCGGTCCTCCGGTACGATCCGGAATATACTTCTCTCGCTCCGAAAACGGTCCCGCTGGCGTTTGTTTACACTATGAATATTCCGGAAGAGCGCCTTGCAGAGTTCCATTATCCCGAACATCTCGGCGTGGTGCCGGGATTCGGTGCGCGATTGCTCAAAAATTCTTCGCCTGAAGTACTTTATGTTTGCGATACATTCCAGTTTGACGACTACGGCAAGTACGATGCACCCCTGTTCGATGCGGAACATAAAAAATCCGTTCGTGCGACCCGTTTCCCGGAAGATTGCCGGAAAGCCTTTGAGCTGGGCAGAAAACTGGTTGCGGCAGATTGATCAGGACCGGGGCTTGATCAGCAAGCCGTTACCGGACTTGATCACGGTAAAGTTGTTCAGCCCGGAGATGCGGATCTCTGTGCCGTCATCGCAACAGACCAGATTGCCGGAGCTGTCACGCAAGTCGGCGTGGTCCGCCCGGACAGCGTTTCCTGTGGCGTCCTTCGGGAACAGATCGTACAGCGATTCGGGCGTACCGACATCGCTCCAGTGGACGGAGACTTTCCGTACCGCCA
>JAGAPM010000074.1 GCA_017623265.1 Lentisphaeria bacterium
ATTGATGTGACTCTGCCGGGGCGCCGTTGGGCGATCGGAACAAAGCACCCGGTCAGTCAGGCAATTGAAGATGCCTGTGCAATTTTCCGCCGGATGGGGTTCATTGCGGTCACAGGACCCGAACTGGAAGATGTCTGGCACAACTTTGATGCCCTGAATGCTCCTCTGACTCATCCTTCCCGCGACCCGCAGGATACCTTTTATCTGGATGATGGCAGACTCCTCCGTACCCAGACCAGTGCTGTTCAGATCCGGACCATGATGGGCAGAAAGCCTCCGCTGCGGATCGTTTCTCCCGGTCGTTGTTACCGCCGGGATACGCCGGACGCCACCCACGGTGTCCATTTCCACCAGCTGGAAGGTCTTTATATCGACAAACAGGTGTCTCTTGCTGACCTGAAAAGCACCCTTATGACTTTTGCCAGTGAATTTTTCGGCAGAGAGATCGAAGTGCGTATGCGTCCCAGCTTCTTCCCCTTCACGGAACCCAGTGTGGAATGCGACTTCTCCTGCGTCATGTGCGGTGGTAAGGGATGTAATGTGTGCAAGAACTCCGGTTGGCTGGAAATCGCCGGGGCAGGGATGGTGAATCCGAAAGTGCTGGAAAATGTGGGCTATGATCCGAAAGAAGTGCAGGGCTATGCCTTCGGTTTCGGTCTGGAACGCCTTGCCATGATCAAGCACCGGATCAATGACCTGCGTCTGTTCTCCGATAACGACGTGCGTTTCCTGCATCAATTCTGAGCAAAGGAGCAACAAGACTATGAATATTTCCTATAACTGGCTGAAAAAATATATTGATCTTTCCCTGACTGCCGATGAACTGCCTGCAAAGCTGACCATGGCAGGACTGGAAGTGGAAGGGATTGAAAAGACCGGCAGTATTCCGGAAGGGGTTGTGACGGCGAAGATCCTCTCCCGCAATCCTCACGAAAATTCCGACCACCTCTCTGTCTGTCAGGTGGATAAGGGGGATGAAGTTCTGCAGATCGTCTGCGGCGCTCCAAACTGCGATGCCGGAAACATTGTTCCGCTTGCCACGATCGGCACCACTTTCAAAGACGGGGAAGGCACCTTCACGATCAAGAAGGGTAAACTCCGTGGCGTGGAATCTTTCGGTATGATGTGTTCCGCCCGGGAACTGGGCTTGAGCAATGATCACGATGGACTCCTGATCCTTCCCGCTGATACGAAGATCGGCGTTCCTTTCGGTGAACTGATGGACTCTGATGTCGTTTATGACTGCTCCGTGACGCCGAACCGTCCGGACTGGCTTTCTCATATCGGTGTTGCCCGAGACATCGCGGCGCTGCTGGATACAAAACTCGTCATGCCGGAGGTCTGCAATGCGGATGCCCCGATCGTTTCCGGACTGGTTACGGTGAATGATCCGGAACTTTGCCCCATCTATGCTGCCCGTATTATCCGTGGTGTCAAAGTCGGTGATTCTCCGGAATGGATGCAGAAAGCGCTTGCCGCTGTCGGTATCCGTCCTATCTCCAATCTGGTTGATATTACCAACTACGTAATGATGGAAATGGGTGTGCCGCTTCATGCGTTTGATATCCGCAACCTGAGTGGCGAAAAGATCATTGTCCGCCGCGCTGCAGAGGGCGAAAGCATTGTGGCACTGGACGGTAAAAAATATGATTTGACGCCCGAAAATCTCTGCATCTGTGATGCGGAAAAACCGGTCGCCATTGCCGGTGTCATGAGCGGCGAATACTCCGGGATTCAGCCGGATACCACCACTGTCGTTCTGGAAAGTGCGTTTTTTGATCCCGATTCCATCCGTATGACCTCTCGCAAGCTCGGTCTTTCCTCCGATGCCTCCTACCGCTATGAACGCGGTGTTGACCGCAATGCCGTTCTTGCTGCCGGTCGCCGTGCGCTGCAGTTGATCCTGGAGATTGCCGGCGGTGAATATGTGGGCTGCTGCGAAGTCGCTGCACCTGCACCGGAAGTCCGTACGATCGAAGCGGACTACAACCGGATCCGCGGTCTGCTCGGTTTGGAAGTGACGGACAGCGAAATCGAAAAGATCCTGACCAGCCTCGGATTTGGCATGTCTGCTCCGGGTATGTTCACTGTTCCCTCCTGGCGTGTCTATGATGTGGTCGGGGAAGCGGATCTTGCAGAAGAAGTCGCCCGTATCTACGGACTTGATAAGCTGCCTGCCGTTCCGATCCGTGCGATTACGGATGATTTCAAACTGGACGGCTGCCATGTGATCGAAAGTCTGCGCAATCAGCTTACCGGCATCGGACTGGATGAGATCGTCTGCGGCAGTATGATCGATGAAAAATCTGCCACTGCCGATAAGATGTTCACGGCAGAAGAACTGATCCGCCCCTACAATCCGATCAGCCTTGATCTGGGCGTGATGCGTCCCTCTCTGTTGCCGGGGATCCTGAATACGGTGCGTCATAATATCGCCCGTAAAAATCTGGATCTGGCGCTCTTTGAAATCGGTCATGTTTTTTGCAAGAATACAGAAAAATTCCCGGAAGAACGGGATGAACTTTCCATTGCCGTTACCGGCAGGATCCATCCGGAGCGTTTCTCTGCGGAACGGGCGGTCGTCGCTAATTTTTACGATCTCAAGGGGATCATTGAATCTCTGTTGACGACCCGGAAAGTTAAAAACTTCCAGTTCCGTGCGGCAGAAGACCCCCGCTTCCTCAAGGGACATTGTGCTGAAGTGCTTGTTAACAAGCGTGTTGCCGGTGTCTTTGGTGAAGTGGTTCCTGCTCTGACCAAGGGAATGCGTCTTTCCACACCGCTCTTCGTTGCGATGATCCAGCTGAAAGAATTGCTGACAGCGGAAGAACGCACGCTTCTTTACGATCCCATTTCCCAGTTCCCCTCCACCAGCCGTGACGTGGCATTTATTGCCCCGAAAGAGCTGGAACACCGGATCGTGGTCGACTTTATTCAGAAGGCGCATCTGCCGAATCTGGAAAGAGTTGAACTTTTTGATATCTTTGAAGGGGAAGCGGTCGGTGAAGGCAGGAAGAGTATGGCATACAGCCTGATCTTCCGGTCAGCAGAACGCACCCTGACGGATGATGAAGTCAACTCCGCTCATGAGAAACTTCGTCAGAAGCTGGAACGCGGTCTCGGCGTAGAACTGCGCTGATCCGTAAAAATGGCAGATATTCCGGTTTGACGCCGGAATATCTGCTTTCTTATTAAAAAAACAATATTTTTACTTGAGTTTTCCTGTTTTTGAAGTACATTATGCAAATAACCGGAGAAAGTAAAATGGAACAGCAGAAAACAATACAATCGACAGCCCGACGGACATTCCTCTGGATGCCGAAACTGGATCTCTATGTGGTAAGGGAGTTTATGATTCCCTTTTCCGTTCTGATTTTTGCGTTCTCTCTGCTTTTTCTGATCGGCGATGTTTTCAATGATGTGGATAAATTCATCGAAAAAGAAAACGCAACTGCTGCGGCGATCCGTTACTTTATGTTGAAAATGCCGGGTAATTTGCTTTTTGTCATGCCGATTACGGTACTGCTTTCCTGTATGTACACATTGGCAAATATGGGGCGGCGTCTGGAAATCACAGCTATGCGGGCGTCCGGAATTTCGCTTTTCCGTTGCAGTGTGCCGATCTTTGTGATCGCATTTCTGGTGATGCTGTTGAATTTCTGGTTCAGCGAAGCGATCGTTCCGAAGTGTGCCATGGAAACTGTCCGGATCATGCGATCTATCGGCGAAGACGGCAGCGACAGCGCATACCGGAACAATAAATCCGTGCAGTATCAGACTGCCGACAATATGCGCAGCTGGATGTTCGGTAGTTTTACAGAAGACAGCTCCCAGTACAATGTCCGCCTTAAATTTTTCCGTGAAGAAAAAGCCGCAGATGGTTCGATCCAGCGGGTGCAGGATCGGGTCTTGAATGCGAAAAAAGCGGAATATATTGATGGTAAAGGTTGGAAATTTTACGAGTGTACCGAAAAAACTGTCCTGCAGGAAAACGGTCTTTTCAACTTGCCGAAACAGCATGATGTACTTTTTGTTTCCAGTGATGACATCCCCGAAACGCCGGAAATGATCGAAACTGCGATCACGAATCCGGACATGCTTTCCTCGCTGGAGATTTATCACTTTTTGAAACAGAATCCGGATTTGCCGAAGCCGATCCGGGCGTTATATCAGACTTATCTTTACCGTCATCTGGCTTTCCCGTGGGCGTGCTTCCTCTGTGCATTCCTGGCATTGCCGCTGGCGGCGAAAAATCAGCGGTCCGGCATCTTTACTTCCATTATGTCTGCGGTCGGTGTGATCGTGGCATATCAGATTCTTTCGGATGTATTTATCATGCTTGGAAAGAGCGGACAGATCCCTCCCGTGATCGCAGGGCTTCTGCCTACCGTGGCTTTTGCCGCTTATGGGATCATTCTTGCCCGGAAAGCCGGTTGATCTATCTGATCCCGCTCCGGAGCAACGATTATTGATTTATCCGGAGACTTCTCCGGTTTTCGGAAAAATACCATTTCACACCGCATAAAAAATCTTTGTGTTTTTTTCAAAAACAGCTTGTAAAAGCTCTGTTGCCGGATTATATTTTTTGACATTGACATTCAAATCGTAAGGAATATTTTTCAAATATGAAAAACGAACACACAATACCGGCAGTGGAGAAGACGATCGCTATTCTGGAACGGATGGCGCAACAGAACGGAAGTCTGACTCATGCCCAACTGGCGCAGGAGTGCGGCATTACCGCAAGTACCTGTTACCGGATCCTGCGCAGTCTTATGAAATACGGCTGGATCTGCAAAGAATCGGATGGCACATTTTCTCTTTCCGGGGGGCTTCTCCCGCTTTCTCTGCGGGTTGCTGCTCAAAATGGGGAAAACTGGGAAAATGTCCAGATGATTTTAGAAGCCATTGTCTCGGAAACGGGACTTTCCTGTAAACTTTCCATCCGTAAAGGGGAACTGGAGCAGTATGTCCTTGCCCGTGCTGAAGCACCCGGTCCCATTTCCATCTCCGGCAAAACCGGTGCCACTTTTCCTGTTGTGGAAGGTTCCGTCGGTGCGGCACTTCTTGCTGATTCGCTCAAATCCGAACGGGCTGCGCTTCTCCGGGCGATCACGGCGGATATCCCGGAAAAAAAAGATCGCGATCTTCTGGAGCGATCAGTGGAACAGGTTCAGCAGCAGGGATATATTCTGAATA
>JAGAPM010000075.1 GCA_017623265.1 Lentisphaeria bacterium
CTTCGCCCAGTGACTTTACCGATGAATGAATCAGGATCGTATCGGTCGGTTTCAGTCCGAGAGTCTCCAAATCCTTCTTGATACTCGCGCGCGTATGCATAAAGCAATGTTCCTCCAAAATAATTTCGCTGTTATAAGACAATATAAAGATAGCATCCGGCAAGAAATTTGTCAAGCAAAATTTTTCCGTTTTGTGTCAGAAGTCGGGCAAAATGAAAGATTAAAAAAATATTTGATTTTTTTCAAAAAAACGCTTGAAATTTTTTTTGATTTTTTTTGCGTTCTGCATTTGACATATACACCATATTGTGTTACATTAGGCAAAGAGAAACACAAGATATTGTGGTTTTACCAGCAAGACTACCCCAAGATCAGGCGTTTATCCTTGAAAAGCAAAACCTTGTGAAGAGTGGTCAGAAATGGAAACAAAAAACTTGAAATACGGCTTGCAGAAAATGACGCTTCTGGACTTCCCCGGAAGAGTCGCCTGCACCGTTTTTTCCAGCGGATGCAACTTCCGCTGTCCCTTCTGCCACAATGCGGGACTTGTCCTGCCGGATGCGGATCGCTCCATGCTGATGGATCAGACGGAAATCCTCGCATTCCTGCGGAAACGGCAGGGGCTGTTGGATGGGGTTTGTCTGACCGGCGGGGAACCGTTGCTCTTTGAGGAGAATCTGGCTTTTTTGCGCGAAATAAAGGCGTTGGGTTATGCGGTCAAACTGGATACCAACGGAGCTTTTCCGGAACGGCTGAAGCAGGCTGTGACAGACGGCTTGGCGGACTACGTGGCAATGGATATCAAAAATGCCCCGGATTCCTACGCAGAGACTGCAGGACTCCGGGTCGATATGGAACGGATCCGGGAAAGTGTGGATTTTCTGCGTTCCGGTGCCGTTCCGTACGAATTCCGCACAACGGTGGTGTTGCCGTATCACACGGAAGAGCGGATGGAATTGATCGGAAAATGGATCATCGGAACAGAAAAATATTTTCTTCAGCAGTACAAAGACGAAAATGTGGATCTGCTGGGCGATCCGGCGACCATGCGCCCCGCTGAAAAAGCGCAGCTGGAAACCTTCCTGGCAATCGTACGGAAATATGTTCCCGGGGCAGAGCTGCGCGGCATTGAATGAGAAAAAATAAGTAAGTAAGATATAAAACAAAGTAAGAAGAAAAAGAAAAAATGAAAGGAAAGACGGGCTATGTATCAGGTACAGAAGCGTGACGGAAAAGTGGTGGACTTCAACATCAGCAAGATCGCAAGCGCGATCCGGCTGGCATTTGATGCCCAGGACAAGCAGAGCCATCCCTCAGTGATCGATTTTCTCGCATTGAAGGTTACGGCTGATTTTGAATCCAAGATCAAAGAGGGGCTGATTTCCGTGGAAGACATCCAGGACAGCGTGGAAGCAGTTCTGGTCCAGGGTGGCTATGCAGATGTTGCCAAAGCATACATCATCTACCGCCGTCAGCACGAACAGTTGCGTAATGTGAAAAGCTCCATTCTCGACTACAAGAAGACAGTGGATGACTACATCAAGATCAATGACTGGCGCGTGAAGGAAAACTCCACCGTCACTTACTCTGTGGGCGGTCTGATCCTCTCCAACTCCGGTGCCATCACTGCCAACTACTGGCTGAGCGAAAGCTACGATGAAGAGATCGCCAATGCACACTACAATGCAGACATTCACCTGCATGACCTTTCCATGCTCACCGGTTACTGCGCCGGCTGGTCCCTGAAACAGCTTATTCAGGTCGGTCTCGGCGGCGTGGGCGGCAAAATCACCTCCAAGCCTGCAAAACATCTGGCGACCCTCTGCAACCAGATGGTCAACTTCCTCGGCATCATGCAGAACGAATGGGCAGGTGCGCAGGCGTTCTCCTCCTTTGACACCTATCTTGCTCCCTTCGTGAAGGCGGACAACCTGAGCTATGAACAGGTCAAAAAGTGCATTGAATCTTTCATCTTCGGCGTGAACACGCCTTCCCGCTGGGGTACACAGGCTCCCTTCTCCAACATTACGCTGGACTGGACCGTTCCCAACGACCTGGCTGAACTCAACGCCATTGTCGGCGGACAGGAAATGCCATTCAAGTACAAAGACTGCAAGAAGGAAATGGATATGGTCAACCGTGCGTTCATCGAAACGATGATCGAAGGCGACGCGAACGGCCGCGGTTTCCAGTACCCGATCCCGACCTACAGCATCACCCGTGATTTTGACTGGTCCGAAACAGAAAACAACAAACTGCTGTTTGAAATGACCTCCAAGTACGGTACGCCCTACTTCTCCAACTACATCAACAGCGACATGGAACCCAGTGACGTCCGCAGTATGTGCTGCCGTCTGCGCCTTGACCTGCGTGAACTCCGCAAGAAATCCGGCGGTTTCTTCGGCAGCGGCGAAAGCACCGGTTCCATTGGCGTTGTGACGATCAACATGCCCCGTATCGGTTACCTGGCAACCAACAAGGAAAACTTCTTTGAACGCCTGGATCACCTGATGGATATTGCGGCACGCTCCCTCAAGATCAAGCGTACGATCATCACCAAGCTGCTGGATGGCGGTCTCTATCCCTACACCAAACATTATCTGGGATCCTTCGACAACCACTTCTCCACCATCGGTCTGGTGGGCATGAACGAAACCTGTCTGAACGCCAACTGGGTCGGTTGCGATCTGACGCACAAGGAAGCACAGGAATTCACACAGGAAGTCCTGAATCACATGCGCGAACGCCTCTCCGACTATCAGGAAAAATACGGTGACCTGTACAACCTGGAAGCCACGCCCGCAGAATCCACGGCATTCCGTCTGGCAAAGCACGACAAGAAGCGTTTTGCGGACATCATCACCGCCGGTGCCAATGGCGAAGCTCCGTACTACACGAACAGCAGCCACCTGCCCGTCAGCTACACGGAAGATATCTTCACGGCACTGGATATTCAGGATGACCTGCAGACCCTCTACACCTCCGGCACCGTTTTCCATGCCTTCCTTGGCGAAAAACTGCCGGATTGGAAGAGCGCTGCAACTCTCGTCCGTAAGATCGCTGAAAACTACAAACTGCCGTACTATACGCTCTCCCCGACCTATGCCGTCTGTAAGAACCATGGCTATATCGCCGGTGAAAAGTGGACCTGCCCGAAATGCGGCGAACGCACGGAAGTTTACAGCCGTATTACCGGTTACTACCGTCCGGTCCAGAACTGGAATGACGGTAAGTCACAGGAATTCCGCGAACGCAAGACCTACGACCAGAAGATCGCTCTGACCAAGGAACCGGAATGCAAGAAACTGGATCCGGTGGTCTCCGTGACCGATCCTGCTGTGGAAGCAGTTGCAGACGCCCCCCGGGGCAATGGTGATCCGGCTCTGATCCTCTTCACCACGAAAACCTGCCCCAACTGCAAACTGGCAAAGCACTTTCTGGACAAAGCCGGCATTGAATACAAAGTGATGCTGGCGGAAGAATCCATGGATCTGGTCAACAAGCTGGGTATCAAGCAGACCCCGACTCTGGTGATTCAGGATGGTGACAGTGCCGATAAGATCGTGAACGTTTCCAACATCCGCAAGTTCACGGAAGAAAGCGCTGGCTGATCGTGGAAACCGGTATGACGGACTATGATATCATCATCGCCGGTGCCGGTCCTGCCGGGCTGACAGCGGCGATCTATGCGCGGCGCGCCGGAAAAACCGTTCTCGTGCTGGAAAAAGCCGCTTTCGGCGGGCAGATCACCCACTCGCCGAAAGTGGAGAACTATCCCGGTTTTCCCGTCATCAGCGGAAATGAACTGGCGGAAAAACTGCTGGATCAGGCGCTGGCTCTCGGCGCAGAAGTTGACGTAGATGCAGTGACCGACGTAGTGGATCTGGGCGAATGGAAAAGCGTGATCACGGAACGCAAGGAATATATTGCCCACGCAGTGATCATCGCCTCCGGTTCCAAACACCGTACACTCGGTCTGCCGAACGAAGAAGAACTGACCGGCAACGGCGTTTCCTACTGCGTGCTGTGTGACGGTGCATTCTTTGCCGGACGGGAAGTCGCCGTGATCGGCGGCGGCAACTCCGCCCTGCAGGAGGCGGTACTGCTTTCCGAAACCTGCAGCAAAGTTACTGTGATCCAGAATCTCGGTTTTCTGACCGGTGAAGAAAGCCTGATCAAGAATCTTCAGGCACGGCAGAATGTCCATTTCATCTTCAACACCATTGTGACCGGCTTGAACGGAAAAGATGAACTGACCAGTCTGACGCTGAAAAATACGGAAAGCAATACGGAATCCGATTTTGCCGTGAACGGGATCTTCGTTGCCATCGGTCAGGTTCCGGAAAACAAGCCCTTCGCCGGGGTTTGCGATATTGATGAACGGGGCTATATCGTGGCAAATGAGACTTGTTGCACCCGCACTGCCGGTGTGTTTGTGGCGGGCGACTGCCGCACGAAAGGCATCCGTCAGATCACGACTGCAACCGGGGATGGCGCCAGTGCTGCGCTTGCAGCATGCAAGTATATCGAAGATACACGCATGATGTAAAAAGAATCCTCAAGGAGACAGAACAGGCTTGCTCCGCAATGCGGGCAAGCCTGTTTTTTTGTCGGGCAACATCCGGTGAAATGCTTTATCGAACCGTGTTACTGATCTTGTTTTTGATAATGGGGGCAAGAACAGGACGGAACCCCACGCCGTTATTCTTTTCGTTTTGCGGCATATAGAGGCGGGATGCGCTGCGGAGTTTTTCCGGAGAGCAGCACCAATTTCCGCCGCGGATGGCTCTGCAGGTGATCTCGCGCACAACAGACCGGGAATCGAAGTTTTTCAACTGTTCGTACGCAACAGCCACCGGTCTGGTGTTGCAAGGGTCCTTCCGTTCCGGCGCATTCTTCAGGATCATGTATGCGTTGGGGGCGTAAAAATCATAACACCATTCTGCAATGTTTCCAGCCATATCACAAACGCCCCAGGCATTAGGTTTGAACTTACCGGCGGGCGCTGCAACTTCATAACCGTCTACGGGAGCGACTCCGGGCTGGTTCACATTATCCCAGCCAAATGCTTTCCCGCTTTTCAGATCGAGACTGTTGGCATACATTGCGCCTTGTTCGCCGAATTCATCGCCCCAGAAATAATCAGTGGTACTCCCTGCACGGCAGACATATTCCCATTCTGCTTCGGTGGGAAGACGATACTCATAACCTTCGGGGATCC
>JAGAPM010000076.1 GCA_017623265.1 Lentisphaeria bacterium
AGCCCGATGTTGTTCCGGCTGGTAAAGTTGATACCGGAAAGGCGCCAGTCTTTTTCCACGAAACAGCTGCCGGAATACTGCATTTTTCCGTCACGCTCCATGTAGAGATCCATTCTGCCGCCGCAGGAAATGAGTTCCACATTCTGCCACTGCCAGTCACCCGCCGCAGGAGGGAACGTGGCAACATGTTTATTTACAGCAATGGGGGCAACCGGAACTTTCGCCGGAGACCGGAGCGAAGCACCGTTGGCATAGTCCAGATTGATCAGGATGGTTTTCCTGACTTTCGGATCTTTCGTGGCGAAGGAAAGATTCAACTCAAACTGGTTGGCTTTCGCCCGGTTGAACTGCACTTTGAACGACATCTTGAAGTCGGCAGGGCAGTTCCGGACTGCCAGCGGTGTCTTGAAAAAGGTGGTATTCCTGCCGTCCTTCGAATAAAAACTCAATGTTTTCAAACTGGCGGGGGCTTCGCTGATACTCACGCCTTCATTGAAGTTCGGCACGTGGTACCCGTAGCTGTCAAAATTCTCAAAAAGCACCGTACGGGAATTCGTCTCGTAAGCGCCGAGCCCCACGGTGAGAGAAGTCAACAGCAAAGCAGTCATTGTTTTCTGTTTCATATCATCTCCTTGATTGTTATCAGGTTATTTTTCTCAAACATTAACTACATTAACTTCATTCCGGCTCATTGTCAAACAAAAAAAATTTTATTTGCTGAAATAAATAAGCCGTCATTATTTGTCTATACACAAAAAACTTGCGATTTCTTACAGAAAAAAACTTGCGATTTTCCGTAATTTGATGTATAATGTAGAGAAAATGATGAAAGGAGAAAAATATGCCTGCCTTAAAAGAAATCTGTGACTATCTGGATGACCTGTTGGAAATCAGCCGTTTTCCTCACGACCCCTCCAACAACGGACTTCAGTTTCAGGGAGTGAACGAGGTTCATAAAGCGGTCTTTGCCGTGGATGCCAGCGAGGCGGTGTTCAATATTGCTGCCGATATGGATGCGGATTTCATCTTCACTCACCACGGGATCAGCTGGGGTAACGGGTTCAAACGCCTGACCGGACCGACCGCCAACCGGATCAAAGCCCTTGCCGCCAACGGGATCAGCCTTTACGCCGCCCACCTGCCCCTGGATGCCCATGAAATGATCGGGCATAATGCGCTGCTTGGTGATATGCTGAATCTGAAGGATGTGAAAAAATTCGGCAGTTACCATGATTATCAGATCGGCATCAAAGGAACTCTTCCGAAGGCGATGAGCCTGAAAGAGATGAGCGAGCTTTTCAACGAAGCTCTTCCCAGTGAGGGGGACTTTGCCGGACTGGGCGATTTCTCCCGGAAGGTCAAGCATGTTGCCATCATCTCCGGGGGTGGTGCATGGCCGGAACTTTTCGATGAAATCGCAGAAAGTGATGTGGAAGCCCTGATCACCGGCGAGTTTACCCACGAGATCTGGCATCCGGCACTGGAAAGCGGCACGAGCGTACTGGGATTGGGTCATTACCGCAGCGAAACACCGGGTGTCATTGCAGTGATGGGTGCGATCCGGGAACAATTCCAGATCGAAACGGAATTCATCGACATCCCGACCGGGCTGTAATCTATCAGACTGCGGCACAGAAAACTGCACACTGTTTTTACAGCACGAGTTGTGCCGCAGTCCTCAAAGCGTCATCTGATCAGGCGATCGTGGTCAGATTGTTCAGCTTGCCGGCTTGAGCTTCGCCCCAGTGGAGACCGCCGTCTGCTGCCTGCCACAGGATATCTGCCTTGCCGTCGCCGTTGAAGTCGCCGATTCCGGCAAGTTCAAGCGAGCTG
>JAGAPM010000077.1 GCA_017623265.1 Lentisphaeria bacterium
GGTGAGGGAGTCGAAACTCTTTATGATGCATTGGCAGATGCTGTCTTTGCAGAATCTGGAGATCGGGAGACAGAAAGCGCAATTGCACAACGTCATGAAAAACTTTTGAAAGAAGCACTCTCTCAACTTGAAGCTGCTGTCCCGGAATTGTATGAGGAAGCGTGGGAATTGGCTGCCGTTCACGTTCGGGAAGCGATTTATGATCTTGGTACTATTACCGGCGAAAATGCTGCCCCGGATGTTTTGGATGAGATCTTTTCTCGTTTCTGCATCGGTAAGTGATTTTTTGATAGGTTTGAAGAAAAAACGGCACTTTTTGCGCTGATTTTGCGAATCTTACACCTTTTTTGTGCCTTTTTTTAACTTTTTTCTACGCAATGGGCTTGACTTTCTGCTTTTTTCATTCTATCTTACCCCGATATTATATAATAAAGTTTAAATCACTGAATTTTTCAGGAAAGGTTTTCAGAATGAAAAAACATTTGCTTGCCTCTTTGCTTTTGTGTTTTTCTGTAACGCTTGCGGCAGCACCGCAGCTACCGAAACAGGACCCGTTGGTCGACTTTACAGAGATTAAAGTCAACAATGGAACATGGATTGATAAAACCGGTAATGCCGTGATCACTCCCGGTAAAACAGCCAAAGAAGGTGTTGGTCCGTTCGGCAAAAAGGCTTTCTACTTTGACGGTACGAAAAGTGCAGTTTCCAAGCTGGATTTAAGCAAGATCTTTGCCAAACTTGATGGCTTTGACTATTCCCTTTCCCTTTGGTTTAAATGCGATGCTTTTCTGAACACGAAAGAAAATTACCAGGCTGCCGGGAACTATATCGGGATCGGCATGAAAATGAATTCTCTGGAACATGCCTCTTTCAGTATCGGCGGTATCGGTCGTGGCGGTGTCGGTTCCGGCTGGTTCCAGATCAACCCGAGACGTTGGAATCATTTAGCTGTCGTATACTCTCAGGAAAAGCGTATGGCGCGCCTTTACATTAACGGTTTGGCAATTGTTGACAGTAATGGTGGAAAGTTCTGGCCGTTGGATCAGGCCGGTTACAAGATCCTCAATATCGGTGGTTTTAAAGGAACTCTGGCTGATGTGCAGATCTGGGATAAGCCGATTCCCCCGGAACAGGTTCTCAACATGACGCTGACTCCGGAATATGTGAAGTCTCTTCATGCGGATATTGATATGATCGCTAAAGAATGCGATAATGCCCCCGGTGCTATGCTGATGACCGGGATCCTGCACGAGGAACTGGATAAACTCGCCGCCATGAAACCCGTCCCCATGCTGGCTTATGACAAGCTGCTCAAGCGCCTTGCTGCCACGGAGAAAATGATTCCCGCAGTTAAAGCACTCCGTAAAACAAAACTGGTGAACGCTCCCTTTGCTTACATGCAGGTCCGGGCAATCAGCCCTGAAATCCGGATCCCCACCAAATATCCCTCCGATCCCGTCTACTCCGATGAGTTGAAGGGAACTGCAGCAAAAGGTGAATATGCCTCCCTCTCCTTCATTATGTATCCCTATATGGATATGAAGAAGATCGAATTCGAACTGAACGACCTGAAGGACAGCAAGGGCAATGTGATCGGTAAGGATGAACTGGAACTCAAGTTCGTCCAGTGCTGGTATCAGCCCGGTTGGAATACCTACTTCAACGGGTCCGGCAACTATGTGCCCAGCCTCCTGCTGAACGACCCGGAACTGCTCCGGATTGATGAACGGACTAAGACCAACTATGTCCGCTTCTACTACCCCGGCGGAGTACAGTATCACAACGTGTGTATCCCCGGCAGTACGGTGACCCACCCGGAATTCAACTGGGCGTTTGAACCGGTTTGGGATGCAGATACGCTCCAGCCGATTCCCTGTGACTTCGGACGGAACCGTCAGTTCTGGCTGGTTGCTCATGCTCCGGAAAATGCAAAAGCCGGCATCTATCGTGGCCCGATCAAGATCAAGACCGAAGGTAAAGTCACCGGCGAAATCACCCTTGAGTTGAAGGTGCTGCCCTTTACTCTTCCCATGCCCATGACGCAGTTTGACCACAGCTTACCCTTCGATCCCTCTCTCGCAAGCAGCATCAATGTGGACTCCATGACCGCTACACTGAAAGACCCCAAGCGTGCAGAAGAAATGACAATCGCTCACATGATGAACCAGCGCAAGCACAGCATCCTTTCCCAGCCCCTCGGTATTTCTGTTGCCAGACCGGAAAGCCTGAAAAAGATGATCGAACTTCACAAGCAAATGGGACTCCGCATCACGAATATGTATGGCGGAGCTGCCCACACGAAGTTCCGTGAATTCGGCGATACCAGACCGTATTGGACGACCATGGAAAAACACATGGTGGATGCGGCGATGGAAAAACATAAAGCTCATGTCGATCAGGTCGCTGCTTTGGCTGACCGTTTCGGACTTGACCGGAAATATATCTTCTTCTATGGGAAAGACGAATGTCAGGGCGCAAGCGGACTCCGTGAAGAATTCCCGTTCCGTGACTACATTTTCCGCAACGGTATGAGAACCAGAACCACCGGTTGGGAAGACAACTACCGCAACTCACCCTCCCATGAAACCTATCATACCACTGCGGCGTATGTCTCTTACCGAAATGCAGACCGCTGGCATGCCATGCGTGCCCAGATCACCGCATACTGTGCTCCCTTCATGGGACCGGACAACCCGCACCTGATGCGCTACACCCACGGGCTCGTTCCCTTCCGTCATAACTACGACGGCTGGTGGGAACTGGCGTATGCGGGAAGCGCCCACGAATGGAACAACCGGTTCGGTTGGGATACCACTTACCGTCCGTTCCGTGTGGCTGTCCTGACACAGAAAGGTCCCATCATCAACACCATCGCTTTCAGCGGTGTCCGTGCCGGTCAGGATGACGTCCGCTACGCAACGCTCATGTATCAGCTGGCGGATGAATGTTTCAAAGCCGGAAAGCCTGAATGTATCATTGCTGCCAGAAAAGCGATTGCATGGTTCCGTGGACAGCCCATGCCTACCGGTACGCCGGGTGTCAGCATGTCTATGGATGTGGATCTGTATGACTACCGTGAAAAAGTGACATACCATATCGTTTCCCTGATGAAAGTCCTCGGGAAAACAATTGAATAAGAGAAAGGATATATGATCATGAAACATAAATTTCTTCTGACAATGACTCTCCTTTCTGCACTCAGTTTTTCTGTTGTTGCCGGAGACTATGAAAACTACATCAAAGAGGCCGAAGGTGCGTCTTTGGAAAAGCGCATTGAACTCTGGCTGAAAGCTGCCGATTCCACTACGGACAACACAAAGAAGCTGACTATGTACCGTCAGGCGTATGAACTGGCAAAACGGATCAACGATGAGAAGAGTATCCTTTATCTGGCGGATACGATCTATAAATTCCCCGGAGTGCCCGACGCAGAAAAACTGGAAGCGCGCTACCGGTTTCTGGTTGTCGCCCGTAACACCGCCCGCAAGACGCTGAACTACGAAGTGCGTTCCTCAAGATTGCGGATCGTTATGGATGGTGTTACCCCGCAGGATTATAAAGATTTTCTGAAAACTCCCGGTATTACGGCTGAGCAGGAAAAGCGGATTACCATCATGCTCGCATCCATCCTACATGATTACGACCTCTGGTATGAGGAGATTGAAGTGCGCAAGAAGCTGCTGGAACGGACCGACCTGACTTCAACGGAACGGCAGGACCAATATCTGATCCTTTCCAGTGTTTATCTTTCAATGAATAATATGGAAGATTCTGTGAAAAGTCTCCGGTCTCTGCTGGCTATAAAGTCGCTGACACCGGATCGCCGGATCCGCACGCTGATTATTCTCGGCGATACCTTCCGCAAGGGGTATGGCTGGTACTATTATCCCAACGCAGAACAGTACAAGGAAATGTCTGACAGCTACAAAGCCGCCATGGATCTTGCAGCCAAACGCCGCCGCGGCAACTATTACAACCAGGCGCTTCTCAAGATGATTGAAGGTGCCCACTTCCTGGAAAAATCCGCCGATGTGGTGAAGCTGTGTACCCGCTATATCAACAACAATAAACTGGTCGACGGCGGCACCTGGAAAAAAGCTAAAACGCTGGAAGGAACCCATCTGCTCAAACTGAACCGTTATCCCGAAGCGATCGCCATCTTTGAAGACCTTTACAAGTACAAACACGACCTCCCCAATACCTGTATGTCTCTCGGGCAGAGCTATTATCTCAATGATGACTTTTCTATGGCTCTCGGCATGTATGACGAAGCAATCGTGGAACTGGGGATGGATGACAGTGCCCGCCCGAGACAGTGCAAAAACTGGTGCAACACGCTGCGTGGTCTGCTGGGTAAGAAAGCCCGATTGGATGCAGCTTATGTTGCCCGTGCAAAGCGTTTGAATGAAGAAGCCAAAGCAGCCGGAAAAGCACCGGTTGTCAAAGTGAATACTCCGGATGCTTTGAATCCGTTTGCCAACCAGAAAGTTCCGAAAAAGAAACCCAAGACAATGGAAGATCTGATGAAGTCTTCAGATGACGGCCCGGATCTGCTTGGCGGTGGTTTGGATTTTGATTGAGATTGAATATGGAAAATATTAAAAATTCCATTCTTGAGACGGTGGGATCAACGCCGCTGGTCCGGATCAATCAGCTCAATTCCGGCAGAGCGGAAGTTCTGGTTAAGGTCGAGTCCCGGAACCCCGGTGGCAGTGTAAAAGACCGCGTCGGTATCGCCATGGTGGAGGATGCGGAGAAGCACGGCTTGATCA
>JAGAPM010000078.1 GCA_017623265.1 Lentisphaeria bacterium
ATACAGGCAAGAAGGATCAGAAAAAGGATCAGGAACGCATCATTACTCATATTGAAAAACCTTTCTGTTTTGTGTTCAGACAAGTGTATAATAAACGCAAAGTCCTGAAATGTCAAATCAAATTGCAAATTTATCACAAAAAAACGGGGAACCCCGTTTCCGGAGTCCCCGTTTTGAGTTCAAAACTCAGAGGAAAACTTATTCCTCAATGCCCGCAACATCGCGGATCAGGATCGTGCGATCCGTTTCTTTGAAGTCCAGCAGATCCAGTTTGTAGCGGTTCATGCCGACCGTGATCGCCCGGATCTTGATGGGCAGGTCGATCTTCTTATCGCCGCCGCAGCTGACCCACTGGTCACTGACCGGGCCGGGGCTGTGGGTCGGGAAGACCTTGGACGGGAAGAGAGCCGTACCGACAAAGCTCCAGCCGTCGAAGTCAACACCCAGGTTGCCGGGCCAGTCCATAATGTCGCAGCCCCAGCTTCTGCCGGTGGTCAGGTTCTTGAAGATCTCGCCCTGGGCGTCTTCGATCACAAAGCGGATCTGACCCCAGTTGGAGTTCCCCTTCACCCAGATACCGACCGCCTTCGGATTGCCCGGAACAAGTGCCGGTTCCTTCAGCGTGATGGTGGTAAATTCGGTGATGTACTTGCTCTTGTACTTGTCATCTGCCGTCAGTGTCACCGCAATACTGTTGCCTTTTTCCGGATCGTTGACCGTGGCAACCGTATAGTCGGCAGGCTTCAGGATCGGCAGGAAGGCATTGTGATTGGAGGTGAACTGTTCATCCGGTGCGACCGTCACGAGGTCGGCATTATCCAGTGCGGATGCGACCTTGCTCTTGGCGGCGCGGGCTTCTTCCACGGGGAAGCTTCTGCCGGCGATCTTCACAGATGTCAGCGGCTTATCCGTGGTCAGGTAAGTGACAGCAGAACCACCCTTGACCGTAACTTCTTTGCCCTTGACCGTGCTTTCACGACCATAGAGATCCGTCACAAGTGCTTTGCCGGAGGGATTCACAACCGCAAAGTCAACGGCACCGCGGGCTGCCCAGAGAGCAGTGACCGTTTTGCCGCCATAAACCTTGAATTCCAGTGCGTAGACCGTGGTGGAACCGGTGGGGATCTGACGGATGAACTTGGCGCAGTCCAGAACCTTGGTCAGAGCTGCGTAAGCAACATAAGCACGCTTCGGGTAAACATACGGACCGCGCTGGAGGATACCGGAGCCGCCCCAGAGGCCGTTGTAGTAACCGTTCTTGCAGTCGAAGAGGATACCCGGGCTGATGAGCGTGAAGTTGTTGGCGAGAGAGATCAGCACGTCACGGGCGTGCCATTCTGCCTGAAGCTGTTCACCCATGTCGCGGTCAGCGCGGTACACATATTCCCAGCTGCCGTTCAGCGGAACTTTTCTGTCTTTCAGATTGCCCAGTTTCGTGGCAATATCCTGCGCCACAAGCATACCCTGCAGACCGCATTCGATGAGGCGTTCCGGCGGGATGACCTGAGACGGCGTTTCAATACCGATGCTGTCGTAGTACTTGATGTCAGCGCCGGCACGCAGCGGACGGGTCGCAGCACCGATACTGGCGGAGCTGTTACCGATCTGGATGCGGATCTGCGGGAAGTTCGCCTTCATGATCCTGCCGACTTCATTGATGAACAGACCGAGACGCTTGTCGTTTTCGATGCCCTTCTTGATGTCTTCGGTGATGGGCATATTCAGCAGTTCTTCCGGAATGCCATAGCCGGGGCCGGATTCGTGCCACACGAGCATGTGGTCCACACACCAGGGTGCCTTTTTGGAATTCAGATTCTCTTTCACCTTTTCGATGAAGAACTGTTCACCGGAGATCTCTTCTTTGTACTTCTTGCCATCGGGACCAACGCGGTCAACCGTCCTGTTTTTGAACTTGCCGGTTTCCACGTCAATATCACGATATCCAAGCGGGCAGCCGATGTTGCCGGTGTTGGTAATGTTGTAAGTCTTGCACATTTCAGCAGTCGGGAACACCCAGGAACACTTGCGGATACCCGCCTTGTTCATGATGGGACCTCCGATGTGTGCTTCCCCCGGAGAGCCGTGGGAGTTGAACCACCAGGTGGCATAGGGGCTGCCGGTGGCAGTGGCTTTACGGGTGTCTTTGCCGAGAATGGCAAAACGGGCGGGGTGGAAGAAGACCAGTCTGCCGTTGACAGACATCTTCACATCCAGGTCGTAGTAACCGACACCCGCCTTGAGGGGGATTTCGATTTCGGTCTTGTCGCCGATCTTTATCAGTTTGAACTTCTTGCTGCCGGTGAAAGCAACTTTGCCTTCTGCGTCGCGGGCTTCCCATTCCAGGATGCCGTTGGAGTTCGCCTGTTTGGCGCGCAGCAGAACCGTGGTGTACGCCTTTTCATCTTCCTTGAAGACGTTACCCGGAGAAGCCTGACGGAAGTCCATGACAGCCGGGGCTTTTTCCAGTGTAACCGCGAAGATGTTGAACGCACTGTTGTGGTACGGGCTGGGCTTCATGGAGTTATCCATCTGCTGGAAGTTTTCCCAGCCTCTGCCCAGAAATTCAAATTCCAGATAATCGTTGCGTGCGGCAATGTCAAGAATATTGCCGGTGGCAAGTTTGATCTCCACCTTGTACAGGGGGACTTTCTTGCCCTTGAGTTCCACGGTGCCGATCTGCTTGAAGTTTTCCGGAATCTTGCCGTCTTTGATCTCAATATCCGTATCGCCCAGCATATTGCCGCCGCTGCCGTTGTTCACGTAGTAGCCCATACGGGTGGTCAGATAGAGGTCCTTGGAGGCATCGGGATCAATGGCAAGGATCACATGCGCCGTGCCGTAAGCATCGGCGGGGAGACGGTAGTGGATGGCGGAGGGGTAGCCGTCTTCGGGCTGTCTGCCGAGATATTCTTCCACTTCCAGTGCCCAGTTGCCCATACCCTGCTTACAGATCATCACGTCTGCGGAGTCCATGGGCTTCGCCACGTTGAACGGGATGCCGTCGATGGTCTGCATGCCTTCCTTCACGGAGCTTTTCGCATCTGCAAAGGTCTTGGCGCGGGGATTGGCGGAAAGGTCGATCACATGATATTTCGGATCCACATTGCGGAGGGATTTCTTCACTGCAAAGACTGCGGTATCGTTGCCCTTGAGTTCCACTTTGAGCAGTTTGGCGGAGGGGAGAGCTGCCAGACGCTTCTGGGCATCTTTCAGTTTCGCCTGTTCTGCAGCCTGCACATCCGGCTTTTTATCGCGGCGTGCAACGGCGATCGCCTTGTTGATGGCGCCGATTTCCTTGCGGATCGCATCTTCATCGGCTTTATTCGCGTTCACTTTCAGCGTGCGGATGTAGCTGCCGTCAAAGTAAACCTGTGCACTGCCATCGGGAAGGACCACAAATTCCAGATCCAGCGGGTGCTTGCTGGCGGGAGGAAGCAGTTCCCAGTCACGGATGATGTCGAACCACTGGGATTCTGCACTGTAAGAGGAGCGGAAACGGCGCATGGCAGGACGGACACTCTGGCTGCCGATACCGGCAACGGAGATCTTGGCATCCGGGAGACCGAAGCCCTGACCGCGTTTTCTGCCGTTCCAACCGACCGGAGACACATCGCCGGAGCCGGTGACTTCGATCTTCTTGTTTTCCACAACGCC
Source organism: Lentisphaeria bacterium (assembly GCA_017623265.1). Lineage (GTDB taxonomy): Bacteria > Verrucomicrobiota > Lentisphaeria > Victivallales > UBA1829 > SIG77. Next base: position 3,655 of record JAGAPM010000078.1, read on the forward strand.
GTTATCCCAGGTCAGTACCATTTCCACGGGCTTATCCTTGCCGTTCATCTGGAAACGGACGCCCATGTAACCGGTGGCATCCGGCGTCAGCACAGCGCCGGTCTTGACGCCTTCCACCGGCTGAGACAGGCTGCGGAAGTCTGCAAAATGCTTGCTGGCGGAGGTATCGCGCAGAGCACCTTTTTCTTCGATCTGAATATTGGTGATGGAGAAACCGTTATCCGTCTTGCAGCCGAAGTTCACGCTGCTGACAGCATCCTTGAACGGGATTTCCAGCACTTTCGCCAGTTTCCGGTCCGGACCGCAGAACACGGTCAGTTTGCCGTCTTTCACCTGGATGGCGCCTTCGCACCAGATCCGGTTCCATGCAAAGGGCATTTCCGCCTTCTTGCCGTTGATTTCCACGTAATCGCTGCCGATCACTACAACAGTCTTGTTCACAAAGACTTTGAAGCATTTTGCCACGCCCGGTTTCGCCGGAACGCCAGGCTTGGTGACCTTCCCCTTCCGGTCTTTCTTTTCCGGAACTGCCGGTTCCGGGTTCGTGTTGTTCAGGTAGCGGTAGGTGAACGCAATGGTCACATCTTTCAGGTTCGGGACTGCGATCCCGTCTTTGTACATGACATATTCCTGCGCCTTTTCGGCAGGCTGCGCCCACACATTGAACTCGGCGCCGTTCACCCAGATCGGGTCATTACCGACGCGGGTACCGGAAACATTGTTCACGCCCGGAGCTTTGTCATTGTAGTTCCGGAAGTTTTCCTGCCAGCAGAACTTGTCAGCAGCAGAGCCGGAGATGGCGAGGAAACCGGCAAGTGCGATTCCCAGTCCTTTCCAGCAGAGCGTTTTTTTGTTCATACTCTTTTCCTTTGGTTAATGGTTAAAAATACTCGGATAAAAACATCATACCCCGGACTATAGCATAAAAAACGGCGGAATCAAGCTTCTGAACCTGTCCCGCCGCAACTTTTTTCGCAAAAAAAGTGATAAAAATGCTATAATCTGGTGTAAGATTGGTAATTTTCCTTATCTTATCTGCCCTTTTCCAAAATATTCGATCCATTCTGCCGGTACCGGCGGAACATCCTGCGGCATACAGCCGTTGCGCATGGATTCGTGTCCGAGGCAACCGGCGGCGACCGCGTTCCGGGCGTCGATAGGCGAGACCGGGATCGGCTTTTCATTCAGGATCGCATCCACAAAATCCGGCACGATATTGAAGTCGCAGCCGCCGTGCCCTTCCGTGGTGACCGGGGTCACGTTGTAGATAATATCCGGCTTCTGGCGGGAGCCACGCTGGGTCCAGACATGGATCTGACATTCCCCGCCGAAATCCCCCACGTTTTCAATTCTGCCTTTCGTGCCGATGAACGTGTAGTTCCGCTCGGAGTCCGGCGTGTACATACAGTGCATATAAGTCGCCTGGATCCCGTTTTCCAACTGCATCATAACCATGTTGTGGTCTTCCACGTCCATATCCGGATTCATATTTTTCTGCTCCAGCGGCGGCCAGGCGTCCTGACGGAACGCATATTTCCGGTCCGGCATAGTACCGCGCTCATAACGGTCCGTGATCTGATTGTAAACGGAAAGACGCCCCATCCCCACCACTTTGGCGGGCGCAGATCCGGCAATCCACTGAATAATGTCGATGTCGTGGCATCCCTTCTGCAGGAGCAGCCCGGTGGTATTCCGCCGGTCCGCGCACCAACTGCGGAAGTAGCAGCTGCCGTACGCCACAAAGTGACGGCACCAGACGGACTGGATCTCCCCGATGATTCCGGAGTCCACCAGTTCTTTCATCTTCCTCGTAAAGAGTGCATAACGCAGGTTGTGCCCGATCATCAACCGGCTTTTTGTGCGGTATGCCGCCTCCAGAATATGATCGCATCCTTCAATGGTGATCGCCATGGGTTTTTCCAGAAAGACCGCCTTGCCAGCCTCCAGACATTTTACCGCCATCTCTTCATGATACTGGTCACGCACCATGATGAACACCGCTTCCACCGCCGGATCGGCGATCAGCTCTTCCGCCGTTTCATAATATTTCGCCGGTTCATCCGGGTATTTCTCTTTCGTTTCCGCCAACTTGGCAGGATCCCGGTCCGCCACCGCCACGATCTCCGCTTTGTCCCGGGGCAGCGCCAGAAACGGCAGTGCCGCCCGCAGGTTCTGGTCAGCTCCGATGATCCCGACTTTCAATTTTTTCATATTTTTCTCCGAATCGTTGAGTTTTCAGGTTGTTTTTCTAAAATACACTGCTATATTGCGGGAAACAACTGGATTTTTATTGCAAGAACAGGATTTTTCATGCACCGTATCACAAGCCGGAAACATTTGACAAAACTGCCGGAACTGCCTCTGCCTTTTTATGTGCGGTCCGTGGGGTACAACGAGGCGGATCCTGGATGGCGGGAGTCTTCCCCGGCAATATGAAAAATTTTGTTCAGCTGTTCTGGACGATCCGGGGCGAAGGGGAATTTATCCTTGCGGACCGCACGATCCGGTCGGGACCGGGCGACATCTTTTACCGTCTGCCCGGAGAAAAACATGCAGAGCATAACTGCGGCAGCTCGGAATGGTGTTATTTCTGGGTCACGTTCGATGGTCCCGGCGCTGCGGCTTTCATGGAAAGTTTCGGGTACGGCAGGGATGGTCTTCATGCCGGAGACTGCCCTGTGCCACTCTTTCTGGAGCTGGAACACCGGATCCGGCAGGAGGATGCTCCGGCATTGCGGAAAATGCTCTCGATCTGTGTGGAGATCCTGACTCTTGCCGGCGGAAACGGCATACAGCCGCAGGAACAGGATCTTTTTGAACGGGCAATGCAGCTGATCCGGAAGAATTATACAGATCCCGCTCTGAACGTGGATTCCCTCCTCAAAGATCTGGGCGTCCACCGGTCCACATTAAACCGGATTTTTGCGGCGGAAAAAAAATGCAGTCCGGGGGAGCTGATCCGGTCTCTGCGCATGGAACACGCATTGGAACTGCTGCGGGCCACGACCATGCCGGTAAAAGAAGCAGCATACGCCTCCGGCTTTAACGATCCTGCCTATTTCTGCCGCCGGATCCGGAAAGCAACGGGCATGACACCGGAGGAGATCCGGAAGAAAAAACAGAAAAAAACGTCAAAAAGTCTGTTTGATTCTTGTTTTTTCACAAGGTGAATGTATCTTTAACACAACAGAACAACATAGAAACGGAGAAATGCAAACATGATCACACAACTTACCGGAACGCTGGTGAAGGCAGATCTCACCACGGCGGTGCTGGATGTCAATGGCGTCGGCTACCTGATCTCCATCCCCATGAGTACCTTTGACGCCCTGCCCCGTGCAGGCGAAAAGACCACGCTGCTGACCCACATGCAGATCTCGGAAAATGATATTGCTCTTTACGGCTTTGCAACAGAACGGGAACGCACAGTGTTCGGCATGCTGATCACCGTCAGTGGTATCGGTCCGAAAACGGCGCTGAATATTCTGAGCAGCCTGAATATCCCGGCATTCTGTCAGGCGTTGGCATCTTCCGATATCAAGTCACTGAAACGGATCAACGGCATCGGTCCCAAGTCTGCGGAGCGCATGATCGTGGAACTGCGGGATAAGATCGACAAGATCGCGCCGGAACTGGCGTTCGGTCTGCCCGAAGGCGGTGCAGAAGATACTGCCAGCCTGCGGGAGATCGAAGATGCCGTCAGCGCACTGGAACAGCTGGGCTTCCAGCGGAACAAAATCCAGAAAGCCGTTACCGAACTTGCCATGGCTCTGCCGGAAAACGAACGCAGCGTGGAAAATATTGTCCGGAAATCCCTGCAGGCATTGCAGGCACTCCGCTAACGACATAACAGAAAGAACACTTTCTTATGAGCAAACCAGAACCTCTGCCGAAAACACTCGAAGAACACCGCGAATATCTTTACGGAATCGTGAAACTGCAACTGTTCTATCTCCACCTCCGTCAGACGGAACAGGATCCCAATGAACCCTTCCGGGACGCCATCCGGAACCGGGTGGACATCTACCGCAAAACCGAAGCGAATCCCGAAGCCCTGAACCCGGTGACGCTCCACTTTGACGAACCCGCGTGGCTCGTGATGGAAGATCAGGCGCTGGCTCTGATGGAAAAATACAACTCCAGCTCCGAATCCGACCGCAAAAACTTTGAAGAAGAAGCCTTCCTCGTCTTCAAGGATTCCATTGATCAGCGCTGCGAACGGGACTATCTGGACCCCTCCGGGCTGGCAAATTATCAGTGCGGCAGTCTCCGGCACAATCTGGAACTGGACCGGAACGGATATCTGGGATTCCACATTGCCAACTCGGTCTGCCCCCATTCCATTTTTGATGATCCCCTGCACATTCCCCGCTGTATGAAAGCGCTGGTGAAAGCGGCAGAAGAGACTTATCATGCCAAGGGACTCGCCACCGGCACCTGGCTGAACGGCTCCGAACGCTGGCTCGCCTGTTTCCCAAAGGCATGGACCGCCAACCTTTCTGCACCTGCAGATCCCGTAAAATCGGTGGCATGGCATTACGGCTGGTGGGGGCAGTTCATCTCTGCACGCCGCACCCTGCAGAAGAAGA
>JAGAPM010000079.1 GCA_017623265.1 Lentisphaeria bacterium
GATATGTTCGAAACCGCTTGCAACGTGGCTGACGATAATGTCGGCACATACGTTGTCGGCAAAAAGATGAACATGGTCAATAACGATTGATAAGATGCCGTTGTAACGGTACGGAGCGCGAAGACGCAGACGCGCGGTGAAAACCGCGCGTTCTTTTTTTCCGGACGGACAGCTTCCGTCCGGAAAAAAAGAAACAGCCGGATCGCAAAGCGATCCGGCTGTGGTCTGCGCCCTCGCGCGTACCTGTGCCATACCATTCTCAAAGATATTTCCGGAAGAACGCCATGATCTCCCGTCTCATTTCCGGCACTTCCTGATGCTGCACGGGGTACTTGATCATCTTCCAATGTTCCGGGCATCCGGCGTTCTGATAGATCGTTTTCAGCGCGGCATCCACCTTATCAAGTCCAGCCTCCGGCGTCAAGCCGTCGTACTTCCCGTTGACAGAGATATGGGGGCGTGGAGCAATCAGAGCATTGATCGCAGCAGTATCAAAATATTTCAGCAGACGCGGCACAAAGTAGTATGTTCCATGTCCGCAGAGATGTTCCGCCTTGATCAGTTCCTCGAAATCGGTCATACAGCAGATATCGGCGCAGACTTTGATCCGCTCATCCACGGCGGCGAGATACCACGCCATGGTGCTGCCCATAGACATTCCCACGGTCCCGATCCGTTCTGCATCCACTTCTTCCCGGCTGCAGAGATAATCCAGTGCGCGCACGGAATCGTAAAGCATCATGCCCCACAGCACCTGACCGCGCCAGAGCATCTCCTTAAAGATGTCATCGATCTTTCTGTCAGATCTTGACCCGAATGCCCGGTGATCGATGGTCAGTACGGCATACCCGGCGTTCAGCAGATCCGGTAAATATGGTCCGTTCTGATAGGGCGCGCCTTGCAGCAGTTCATCCTTGCCCAGATGAAACAGACTGCCGTGCGAGTGGTTGTAAAGGATCGCCGGAACTTTCCCGGCACATCCATCCGGCAAAACAAAATATCCCTGAAAAGCGGGTTCATTGGGATATTTGAACTGCAGCAGTTCCAGTGTGCCGCCTTCGATCTTTTCGACCTTCAGCGTCTGCACATCCACGGGCATCTTCCGGTCCGGAAGATCACCCATCAGAGACCAGAGCCTATTCCGTTTTTCCTGCATCAGATCACTTCCAATTCGTTACGATCCGGCAGATCCGGCAGTTTTGCATGGGGTTCATCCTGATACCAGTATGCGACCGCCGAAAGATCATCTTTCAGCGGCAGGAAACGGCCTTCGCTGCGCCAGCCAAGAGCCTGCATGGTTACTTTCAGTTCAGAGTGGAACCAGAGGGGATCCGCCAGATGAAACCGGTACATGGCATGACGGTCACCCACATGGGAGGGACCGCCGCAGATCAGCCCGGAGTACGGAGAGAAGTATGTGCGATCACCAAAACTCCAGGCGCCGCAGAAATAGTCTTCCGTTCCGGTACCGCAAATGGACGGAAAATCTTTATCGCCATCCAGATACATCTTGACTTCGCCTTCGCCCCACCAGCCTTCGTTGTTCTGCTGCCAGGTCATATAACAACCGGCAAAGGAACCGCGGCCGCGGATGCCGTCTGCGATCACAAAATCCTCCCCGTATTTCAGAGGATTGGTACGGCGGAACGAAGCATGGAAATAAGCAGCATCTTCCGGAATTTCCTGTTGAGTCAGGTTGATGGTATAATAAATGTGACTGGTCCGTTCATCGCCCAGATATTCCAGCGTCACCCGGGCATGTTTCCGGAACGGCATCTGCCAGTAACAGTTCATGGCATTTTTTGCATTGACGCAAACGGCAAGGGACTGGAATTCGCCGTAGTATCCGGGGGCAGAACAGAAAAAGTCGCCCACGGGGACCTGCACGCTGGGCAGTTCTTCATGATCCCAATACATCCGCAGGACCAGCATCCGGAGCAGACGCGGCGGAAATGCGATCCAGATATGACGGATCATGCCGGGACCATCCATATCCAGAATTGCCGTTTCTTTACGGGATTCCAGAAAGATCCACGGACGGATCTTGCCGCCGATGCCGATCTCTCTGCCGGGATGCGGCTGCTGCAGATCCGGAACCTGTCCGATGGCAAGCACATCATCCTGCGGAGGCGCACCGGGAGTGGGGTCAGCCATCCCGCCGGCACCGGGTTTGCCGAAGACATTTTCGCCGGAAACAGAAATCGTTTTACCGGCAGGGGGACGGGTCAGATTGCCAAGCATGTCGTTGAACATCATGTTTCTCCTGTATAAGATTGATCATTGTGTGCGTTTCAAGCATAATATAGTCCAGTGCGTCTGCAGTTCAAACGGGATCTTCAAAGAAACAGAAAAAAACAGAAAAAAAATCCCGCTTCTGAACCGGTTCAGAAAAAACGGGACCGGTGCATTGTTTTTGCAGCCGGTCCCGTGCCGTTCAGAAAAAATCGGCTTTGCCAAATTTACTTCGAGGCAAAGGTAATACTTCCGAATCCGATCACATCGCTTGCGGAAATCGTGGCTTTCAGGTAGTATGTCGCTCCGACCGTAAATGTGGAAAGCTCAATACCTTCATCTGTCACATCGCAAATTTTGATTCCGTCCGAATCGTAAAGTTCAGCGTTGATGCCTTCAAGACCGACCTCAAGTGTCCCCTCATAAGCCCGATCCATCGTGAACTTGAACCAGTCGGTGTCATCCCAGAAGCCCTGATAAAGCGAAGCGGCTTTCTCTTCTCCGCACAGCCAGAAGTTTTCCCATGCGCTTGCGGGGTCCGAATAGCAGGCGATCTCTTTTGCACCCGACCGGAGATTATCTGCCAATTCGGTTTGACAGTCGCGTACACAGCTGAAACCATCTTCGGTATTGATAACATTGAAGCCCTGCTGGAGCAGCCCTTCCACCTGTGCTTTATCATATCCGTCAAATTCATTGATCAGGAACGTGCCGGTTCCTTCCAGTTTTTCCAGACCGGCGATCCGATTGTAATCCGTCAGCATAACCGACCCGTTCAACACGAGCGTATCCGTACCCGCCCCAAAGTCAAGGGGATTGTCAATCTCCTCAAACCAGGGATTCAGGAATGCCCCCTGATCGATAATCAGTTTGTCATTCCCTGCACCGAAGAAGACTTCCACTCCGAGCTCGGCATCTTTTCCGACTCTTACCGTATCATCCCCATCCCCCAGGTTTACGAGATTGGAATCCATACAGGAACCGGCACCCAGAAGAACGGTGTCATTTCCGGCTCCGAGGTCCACATCCAGACATTCCAGAACCGCCCCGGCGCCAAGCGTGATTTTGTCATTTCCCGTTCCCATACGCAGGAAACCATCATTGCTCATGATCATTTCCGCGTGGAGAGTCACATTCTTTCCAAGATAGAGAGAGTCATCTCCGGAGCCCATATCAATGATCCCGGTTTTTGCATCACTTGCAAATCGCAAGATCGCAATTTCCGTGCCGATGACTGCAGGATAGTCGCTGGCTGCAGACAGATATTTTTCTGCGGAATCCGTCATAACGATCTTGTCGTTTCCAGCACCGAGAGACATGCCGGTTACAACGCAACTCTTATTGGCAGCAAAGGTGACCGTATCATTGCCGGCAGTACCGGTGGTATAGCCGCCCTTCGCTGCAGTCGGGAGACTGTTGTAAAATCCGACAACATCCTCATCCGGAAGGAAGTAATCATCTCCCGTAACCGAGTTGAAAGTTTTGTTGTCAAGCCCCGTGATCGTTTTGCTGATCGCACCGGAAACCACCTTGATCAGTTCGCCGCTGCAGACCGTCTTATACTGATTCTTCGTATTCACCGCCTTGATCGTGACCGAGCGGGTGCCGACTGCCAGCCCCTTGATCGTGATCTTGTTCGTGGTGCTGGTGTACTTCTTGCCGCTGACCGTGATCTCGTACCGCTTGAGTGTGCCGCTGATCGAGGGCTTAGTCCATATCAGGACCGTGGACAAGTTGGTCGCCTTGCCGGAGACGCGGACTTTCGCCGCAAAGGCGGCGCTCTTGGACGCAGAAACGTTGCCGGTGGTGTCGACCGCTTTCACCGCAAAGGTCAACTTGCTTGTGGTGAAGTTGGCGCTCTGCGTGTAAGTATAGGTCGTGGAAGTGGTTGTGGCGATCTTCTTGCCATTGAGATACACATAATACTTGGCAACTTTCACGTTGTCTTTGAAGCTGCTGATCGTGATCTTCACGCTGTTCTGGCTCGCCTGTTTCAGTGTGATCTTACCGCCCGTCGGCGCGGTGATGTCCTTCACATTAAAGCTGTAAGCCGTTGAAACAACACTCTTTCTGCCGGTCGCATCGTAAGCGTAGACCTGATAAGTGTGCGTTCCGGCGGTGAGTCCCTTGACGGTGAGCGCGTTTGTGGTGGTCGTGTAGAGCTTGGTCACACCGGAGACTTTGACCGCATACTTGGTCACGCCGACGTTGTCCACGCCCTTGGTCCAGATCAGTTTCGCATAGGACTGGGTGGGCGTGCCGGAGACTTTCAGACCCGTCACTTTCGAAGGTGCAGTCACGTCCTTGATGGTGATCGCAACGCTCTTGCTTGCGGAGATATTGCCCGCCGCATCGAGGGCTTTCACGGCGATGGTCTTCTTCCCGATCAGGTTCACGCTGCTCTTGTAAGTGTAAGATGTGGAAGTCGTTGTGGCGACTTTCTTGCCGTTCACATACACGTAATACTTCGTAACTTTCACGTTATCCTTGAAGCCGCTGATCGTGACCTTGATATTCTTCTGTCCACTCTGCGCAACAACCACTTTCCCGCCCGTCGGTGCAGTGCCGTCAGTGACCTTGATGATGTCGCCGGAGTCCAGCGTAGTCAGCTTGTTGGTCTTGCTCCGGGCGTAAACCGTGACCGAACGGCTGCCGACTGCAAGACCACTGAGCGTGATCTTGTTCGTGGTGC
>JAGAPM010000080.1 GCA_017623265.1 Lentisphaeria bacterium
CTTCACCACGGCGCGGACCATGCTGGAAAGACTCCAGATGTCCACCCGTCTGGATGATCAGGCGGAAGCCTACTACCTGCAGGCACGGATCGATTACGAGCAGATGGATGACGAAGCCGCTCTCGGCAACCTGGATGAAGTCTTCAAACGGATCGCGACCCACCCGGAAGCCCGTCTTCTGGAAGGTCATATCCGGATCCGTAACAACGACCTTTCCAATCTGACCCTTCAGATCGGTCAGAGTATGCTTGCCACCATTGCGATCCCCGGCAAGACCATCAAGCTGGAGATCTATGACCGCAACCTGGCGATCATCCGCGGCGGCAAGTCTCTCCCGGTCCTTGTGACCACTTCTCACGGGAAGGACAGCGAAATCGTCCAGCTGAATCCGGACCCGCAGAACCCGAACAAGTTCAGCTACGAGCTGATCACCACGCTGGGTAAAGCCGTTCCGTCCAATATGGTTCTGGAACTGACCGGTGATGACATCATCACCTACTGTGTGGAACCGAATTTTGCCAAGGAACACGGTCATACGGATATTCCCTCCAACCAGTTGGAAATCCGCTATCCGGCACGGATGTATGTCTCCTCCAAGCCCATTCTCTCCGAACAGGAACAGGATGACGCCGCTCTGGCACGTTCCTACGACCTGATCGGCGGCAGAGCTTCAGAACGGGATATTTCCAAGATCGTCCGTCCCGGCAGCCCGTTCTATGTGCGCGTGATCGACTATGACCAGAGTATTGATCCCAATGCTCCGGATAAGATCAATGTGGACATTACCTGCAGTTCCGGCGATGAATTGAAGGGCTTTGAACTGGTTGAAACCGGTCCTACCACCGGCGTTTTCGAAGCGATCATCAAGACTGACATCCCGTTCCCGAGCATCAGCGTTTCCGATGCGGTGGAAGGGGTGGATTATACGGCTGTCATCAACTCTACCAAGACCGGTTCCTGGAAGAGTCTGCCGGACAGCAAACGTCCCAAGTGGCTGGAAATCGACACGATGACCAGCTGCAATATCAAGGATGCCACCATTGAAATGCCGGATCCCAATGCGATCAAGACCATGCGTGTGATCGCCAGTATCGACAAGAGCAGCGATGAGATTGCTGTTTATCCTGCCTCCACGGAAAAGGTCAAGGGCGGTCTCACGGTCCTGACCAAGGGCGTCGGGAATAGCAACCCCACGCTGGACAATATCCGCAAACAGTTTGTGGGTGATACAACGCAGGGTATGATCCTGCCCAAGACCTCCTTCTCCCGCGACATGGTCAAGGACCTGCGCGGCAGAAATCAGTGGGTCGTCGGTAAGATTTCCGGCGCATTCTACCTCGCCGAACCTATGGAGCTGAACCTCAAGTTCACCCAGAAGGAAGTCCGCTACCAGACGGCTCACCTGATGATCGATGATCGCGTGATCCTTTCCGGTACCATGAATGCTGCCGGTCTCGCCACCAAACGGACCGTCACGCTGACCAAGGGTGTTCACGTTCTGACTGCGTACTTCCTGGATCACGAAAAGAATTCTGCAATCGAAATCGGTATGCTGCAACCGGATGGCTCTTACAGCCCGCTGCCGATGGATTGGTTCGATACGGAAAAGCATCCGGAACTGGTTGAATTCCTGCAGCCGAAAGGCGTGATCGAAAAGACCGGCAACGGCTTCAAACTCACGATGAACGAAACCAAGCCGGGTCAGGAACGCCGTTACCGGAAACTGAGATGGTTGATCGAAAACTACAATGGCACACAGGTGGAAATCACCAAGGCGTCCATCACGGAACGCGGTCAGGAAGGCAAGCAGGACAAGATCGTTGTCCCTGTGACGCAGGACCTGACCAGCGGCAAGGAAAACAAGATCCTTGAAATTGCCGCATCCGATACGATCACGGTGAAATATCAGGATAAGATCCGTATTGATGAAAACAAGGCAACGCTGGCGGAAAATCTCTCCAGCTCCTTCTGCAACGGCGGTGTGGACTTCCGTTTCGAAAAAATCACGGTCGATGAAGAAGGTGCCAGCTCCATTCAGTATGTTTCCGCAGCCCGCGTGATGCAGGGCGACAACGTGGCAGTTTGGGTCACTGACCCGGATGAAGACCTCTCCGAAGAACTGGAAACGGTGAAGGTTCAAGTGTCCACGACCAGCGGTGAAAATATTGAAATGGAACTGCTGGAACGGGGCAACGCGCCCGCTACCCGCGGTCACTTTGTGGAAACGCTGGTGATCTCCGATAAGACCGATGCCAAGAAGCGTATGCTCAAGGTTGTCCCCGGTGATACGATCACGGTGCGTTATCTTGACAAAGAGAACAATTCGCCCGGTATTCCGTACCACCGTATTGCCAAGGTTCTCTGCGAAGGCAAGACGGATCTGGATCTGGTTATCTTCGATACGAAACTGATGAAGATCGAAGACCGCAGTCAGGCGGCGGAAGCCAGAAAACAGATGCTCAAGAGCCGTCTCGGTTCCCGTGTCGGAGAGATCAAGCTGTACAAGGAGCAGATCGAAGCAAAGGCATACGAAACCACCGATCCGAATGAAGTTCTGATCGTGAACAGCAAGGTTCCGCTGATGTTTGTTCTGCGCGATCCCTCCAATGCAAAGCATGCCCAGAGTACGGTAACCGTTGATATTCTCACGGATACTGAAATTAAGGCTGCTCAGGAAGAACAGCGCGAACAGATGCCGCTGACGGTGGAAATGCCGCTGGTTCATATCAGTTCTCTCGCCGGCAAGAAAGGGTATCCCACGAGAATTCAGGGAGCCTTCCACCGTTACAATCCGTTGAATACCGGTTGCTTTGCCGGTTTGGTGCGCCTGCAGCTCGGATCCGCCAACGATGAGATCAACGATCTTGTCTCCAGCAGCGAAACCTTCAACCTGCTCGGCGGTGGAAACGAAGTGCGTCTGGACAGCGATGCGTTCAAAGTCCCGACTGTGATCGTTTCCGGTGCGGACAAAGTCTATCTCACCTATAAAGATTCCTCCGGTGCCGAACTTTGCAAACGCACGGTGCAGCTCCGTTCGGATGGTGATATGGAACTTTACGACAAGACCTATCAGATGCCGCAGACCGCGGTCCACCTCGGACAGAACTTCTATGTTCAGGTTCACGATCCCGACCGCGACCGTACGCCGGAACGGGATGTGGTGGATGTGATCGTCGGCAGTAAACTGACCAAAGATCAGATCACGGTCCAGCTTTCTGAAACACTGGTTCACTCCGGCATCTTTACCGGCTCGATCAAGGTGGATATCCAGCGTCCTGCCGCTCCGGGTGAGGAGGTGAAGCGTCCCACCGCCAACACCATCTGGTCCAACTTCGGCGATGAAATCTCCTTTACCTACAAGGACGAGATCCCGCTTCATGAAACGGAAGCCAGAACGGTTGCCCTCAAGGGTACGGTCTTTATCGGTGCGGATGGTGAACTTGCCGCCTTCACAAAGAAATTCAAAGATCCCGACATGGCAGTGAAGACCAACTTCCTCATGGCGGAAGCACTCTTTGAAATGGCAAAGAGCCACAAGGCTCTGAAGGGTGCGGATGGCAAACCGGATAAGGAAAAAGCCGTTCTTGCCAAGGCAGAGATCGCCAAGGGTAAGCGTGTGCTGGAAGAAGCACTGCGTGACTATCCCAACACGTCACTGAAGGCGCAGGGTGAATTCCTGCTGGCGAACCTCTCGCAGCAGCTGGAAGATTACCAGACTGCCATCTCCCAGTTCTCCACGGTCATCAGCCGTTATCCGGATTCGGAATATGCACCCAAGAGCTACTACCAGAAGGGTGTCTGTTTCGAACGGATGGCAGCTCAGGAAAAGGATACGAACCTGAAGCAGCAGATCGGCGATATGGCGTGTGAAGAATACGTGCGTCTGACCTATCTCTACCCGAACAGTGCGCTTGCCACGGATGCAAAACTGCGTCTCGGCAACTACTACTACCGGACGAAACGCCACCGTCTTGCAGCCTCCGTGCTGGAAAAATTCGGTGTTGCCCATCCGGATCACAAGTATGCTGCCCAGGCATTGATCCTTGCCGGTTATGCCAGCGTGCGCTTCGAGGAACAGAAGGTGAAATACGCTCAGATGGAAAAGAGAACGTATAAACCTGACTTTACGCAGGCGATCCGTATCTTCCTTGAAGTGGATGAAAAGCACAAAGCGAATCCGGATTTCCGTGCGGAAGCCATGTATTTTGCTGGTGACTGCCTGTTCAAACAGGGGACTCACGAAAGTCAGGTCAAGTCCTATCAGGTGTTCCAGCGTCTGATCTGGGACTACCCGGAATCCAAGTGGGCAAAGCATGCCCGCGGCCGTATGGCAGCCAACCCGATCAAGAATGTCCGCTGATCCGGAAGAAGGAGTGTTGACTTATGCGTCTCAATAAAATCACATTCCTGATTCTGCTCGCCTCGCTGATCTTCAGCGGGGCGGGGGCAACGCTTTCTGCTCAAAACTATTGGAATGTGATGAGCCAGAAGCGTTATGCTCAGATGAGTCAGTTTGAGCGGGTGCAGTATGAAAAGGCACGCAAACTTCTGCAGGACCGTCAGTATCGTGCTGCCGCCACAGAGTTTGACCGTTTCCGGATCCAGTACAAGGAATCGCCGGTTCTGCCGTACATCGTGTTCCTCTGCGGTTATTCCTACCATTGTGCGAAGGACCGCTTCAAAGCGATCGGCTACTACAACGAGATCGTTGACTTTTATCCCGGTGAGATCGAAGCGGCTGCGGTTGCGCTTTATTATCGCGGTGTTGCCCAGTTTGACAACGGTGACATCACTGCCGGCATGACCACCATGAAGCAACTGCTTGATGATCCGGAATATAAAAAGCAGCCGGTTGCCGCCTCTGCCTCTCTTTCCCTGGTGTGGAACTACTGGCGCAACAAGGAGCCGGAGAGAGCGGAAACCTACCTCAAACTGATTTATGAGACCCATTACGGTTCAGAAGCGGCACGGGATGCCCGGAATTATTATATTGCGTCCTGTACCGCGACCGGCAAACTGCTGAGTGCCTATCCGGTCTGGTACATCCGTGCCAATCAGCAGCTGCTGAAGGATAAGAAAATCACGCTGCCGGAACTGCGTGTGCGGATGGTGAACGAGGTGTATGATGTCCTCTGGCACCATTACAATCACTATTTCAACCGGGATGACCTGATCGTCAAGTACCGTGGCGGCAAGAAGCGCGGTCCGGATCCGAAAAAGGTCTTCTGGGCATTTTTCCGTGTGAACAAGGAACATTATGAAAGCACGGGGAAACTGTGGGATTACTACTACCGGGCGGTTGAATATGCTGCCTATTACGGCGTTCTCTCCGGGCAGGATTTTGATACCCTTGTCTCACAGACGATGGATTTTATTCTCAAGACGCCCAATACAAAAGATAAGAACGGCAATCTGGTGGATACCCAGCAGAAGCGTTTGGTTGATCTGGTTGAGATGCTGTTCCGCCGTTATGCTTTTGCCCGTGCCGGTTATGTGAATACCCGGATCAAGGATGACAAGATCCGGGTCTGGAACGAATATCGTGTCATGGAAGGACTGAAAAAGTGGGATGAAGCGCTGGTCTTGCTGGATCAGATCTCCGGCAAATATGCTTCGGATGCCGCCATGGTCTCCAAGTGCGGCTGGGCAACTGCCAGTATTTATCATTACCAGAAGAAAAAATATGATGATGCGATCAAGGTCTACCAGTCCATCGGTCAACCGCCGGGGACACTCTGGCGGATCGCAGACTGCTACCGCCTGAAAGGCGATATCAATTCTTCCGCGATGTCATACAACGAGATCGAAAACGCCTTCCCTGCGGAAGGGGCGAAGGCGGCATTGGCTCGCGGTATTCTTTACGAACGTTCCGGCAACAAGAGCCGTGCGATTGCAGAATTCCGCCGGATCATGAAAGTCTATCCGAAACATCGTCATGAGACATCACAGGCGCACCAGCGTCTGGAAAGTCTCGGCGTGGATGCCACCGGTCTCGGTGCAGTGGATGAAGCTTACTGATTGTTGAAAAATAAGAAACAGATAAACATAACAGGAAACGCAACATGAAACACATTTTAAGTTCAAATGTATGGCGCGGTGGAATGCTTGCGGCGGCACTTTGTTCTTTTGTGGTCGGCACGGCCTCTCTTGAAGCTGCTCCGGCACCGGAAGCGAAGAAAGCCCCCGAAAGTTCCAAGAGCAATGCAGACCACAAGGAAGTGGAAGCAAGCCGTATTCTGAGATCCGGTCAGGACCTGCTGGAAGCCAAGCAGGAGGAACGCGGTGTGAAGACACTGACCCAGCTGACCCAGCAGTATCCGGATACGAAAGCCGCTCTTCAGGCGGAACTGATCCTTTCCGAATACTTCATTGAAAAGAAGCAGTACGATGATGCGATCAAACATCTTCTCAAGATCCAGAAAGTGGAAGATGAAATGATCCAGGCGGATGCGCTTTATAAGATCGGGATCTGCTACTATAACCAGAGTCAGTACACCCAGGCATTCAGCCATCTGCGTCAGGTTGTGAACAAGTATCCCGGCAGCGTGTATGCGAATGAAGCGTACTACTATATCGGGCTCTGCCATTTCCGTCTGAACCGCTGGCTGCCCGCCGTGGAAGCGCTGGAACGGGTCGGGACCAGTATCCCGAAGGAAGAACTGGCGGACGGCAAAGGCAAAGTTGTGCTTGCAGAATCCGGACAGCGTCTTTTCATCAAGATCTACGACGAAGACCTGATTGTGATGTCCCTTGAGGACAACACGAAGAAACTGGTCGTTGTTGTTAAAAACGAAAACGGTGATACCGAAAAAATCACCATGGAACCCCTCGGAAAAGATGGTGTCACATTTATCGGTTCTGTACCGATGAAGCCGGGAGTACCCGCTGCGGATGACGGTACATTGCAGATCAAGGGCGGGGATCTTGTTTCCGTTTCCTATCTGGATACCCATACGACCAGCGGCAAGACGGATCAGACCATGATCGCACAGGTCAAACTGGTCTCCACTGCCACGGTCGGCTTCACCAATGGTAACTACGAAGATTACAGCAACGGTGTGCTGGCGGATCAGGATCTGTTCATGCGTGTGCGTGACCTTGACCGGGATATCACGCCCCAGAAGGATAAAGTGGAAGTCACGGTGAAGTCCGTCTATAAGAAGGAAAAGCCGAAAGATGAACTCAGCACCGGGATCAACTTTGATGAAGAAGAACCGGAATTTGTGGTTCGTGACACCCGTACCTATACGCTGGTCGAAACGGAAGATCGCAGCGGTATCTTCGTGGGCTTTATCAAGCCGTACTTCTTTGACCCGGAAACCCAGCTTGCTACCACGGAAAAACGTGATAACGCCGATGCTCCGGTGGAAGTCCATCCCGATGACCTTGTCCAGATCGAATATCAGGATGAAGTCCACATGCAGGGGCCGGATCCGGCACTGCGTTCCTTCAAGGTCCCTGTTCTGATCGGAACCTCCAACAACGTGACGATCCAGACGCAGCACATTGAAGACTTGGAAATCAAGGCGAAGAAGAACCTGATCGAAGGTCAGCTCCTTCTGCAGCTTTCCCGCATCTTCAAGGAAATGGGGCTGACGGATCAGGCGAACAAGCGTGCGACGGAAGGTTTGGAAAAAGTGGACGAAGTCCTCAAGATCAATGCGGAAGCAGCGCTGGAGCGTTCTCTGCTGGAAGATGCGTTCAATACCAAGTGGGAACTGCTGATCGTTCAGGACAAGATCAAAGAAGCGATTGCGGTGTGTACCACGCTGATCAAGACTTTCCCGGAATCGGCACTGGTCGACCGCGCCCTGATCAAGATCGCCCAGATCAAGATCGCGGAAGGTTCCGACCGTTCCGTGGCAGAAGGTCTGAACATTTATCGCGGTATCCTTCAACTTCCCAAATCGGAGCTGAAGGGTGAAGCACAGTACAACATTGCACTTGTGCTGGAAGAACTGACCATCAAGCGCGCCAAGGAAAAACAGGCGACTGACCCGACATTCCGTCCGAACTTCGGACCTGTGATGGTGGAATACAAGAAATGCTCGGACAATTATCCGGACTCCCTCTTTGCGGGCAAGTCTCTGGAAAAGATCGCCAACTTCTACATTCAGCAGAAGGACTTCATGCGCGTGATCGAAATGATGGAACAGATCTTCCGGGATTATCCGGATGCCGACTTCCTGGATTCCATGCTCTTTATGTGGGCAGGTGCCGCATTCTCGCTCGGCAGACTGGATGAAGCGGCTGAAAAATGTAATCAGCTGATCAGCGAATATCCCAACTCTCCGCACATGTCCAAGAGTCAGCGTCTTCTCAGCATGATCCGTGAAGCGCAGGCGGCAGCGGAAGAATAAAACAAATATTGATACAGAAACGAAGGAGAAAAAACAATGTTGCAATATATTTTTGATGGTAAGGGCATGATGTACCCGATCGTGCTGCTGTTTGTGATTGGACTCGCAGTGATTATTGACCGTGCCCTCGCATTCCGTGCGGCTGCCCGCAACAACAAAGAATTGACAGACGGCGTTATCGATGCGCTGTCCAGGAATGATGTTGAAGGTGCGGCAGATCTCTGCACAAAGATCGGTGGACCTGTTGCCGCCGTTCTGCTGGTCGGGGTTCAAAAGTTCGGCAAACTGGTGGATACGGATCGTACCGTTGCGGAAATGAGTGCGATCGTGAAAACTTCCATGGAAGACTTCGCCCCCCAGATCATCGGTACGCTTGACCGGAATATCGGTATCCTGCCCATGGTCGCAGGTCTTTCCCCGCTGTTGGGGATGACCGGTACTGTTACCGGTATGATCTCCTCCTTCGACTCCATGGCAACTCAGACCAACCTGGAAGCAACTGCTGTTTCCGGCGGTATTTCTGAAGCTCTGATCACAACTGCTGCCGGCCTTCTGGTTGCTATGCCTGCCGTGATCAGCTATAATATCTATTCCAAAATGGTGGATGGTTATGTGGGCGAGATCGACAAAGCCTGCACTGCACTGGTGGACTTCATTGCTCTTGACTACAAGAAAGCAGCTTAATCTCTTTGGAACGGTGGTTTTGAAATATGATCAAAACAAAAGCAAGAGCCCCGCTGAATGACTTGGATGTCGGTCCCTTTTCCGACGTCTCGTTCCTGCTGATCATCTTCTTCATTCTTACGACCCAGATCATTTCCATGTCCGGGATGGTTCTTTCCATTCCCGCCGGATCGCCCAATTCGGAGATCCAGGAAACGGAGGATGACAAACAGATCACAGTTTCGCTCACAAACGAGTCGATCCTGCTCCATCTCCCGAACGGTTCCGAATTTATGATCGAGGCAAAAAATGTGCCGGAATTCAAGTCTTATCTGCTGGCGGAAAATCTGGCGGACAAGCGGAAGACGGTGAACGAGCGTCTGGTGGTTCTCCAGAGTGCGCCGGATGTGAAGTACGACCTCTACTACAAGGTTATCACGGTGATCCAGAGCAGCGGCGGTCTGTTAGCTTTGGTGGAAGAAGATGACCTGCCGGGCGGATCTGCCGCACAGAAAGGGGAATGAGTGTTATGGGCTTGAAAATCAAACGCAGTCAGGGCGCAACGCTGGTCGTTCCGACATCTTCCATGGGGGATATCGCGTTTCTGCTGATCATCTTTTTTATGCTGACTTCCAAATTCATGCAGGAAGCCCGCGTGAAACATGAACTTGCCTCTTCCACAGAAATTGATAAGGTGCAGTCACAGGAACTCTCGATCATTCTGGATGAAAAAGGCGTCCTCTGGGCGCAGGGGGAAGAAACGGACATCAATTCTCTGAAAGGAATGGTGGATAAACTTCAGGAAGGCAAGACGGAAGCGGAGCGCAAGGATTTTACGGTGGTCTTTAAAGTGCATCATACGTTGGAATCCAAAGTGTACGAACCGGTGATCCGGAAACTGGCGGAACTGGGGGTGAAAGTCACCTTCGTCGGCAAAATGGAAAAAAATTAATGGCAAAATAATAACTTCAGGAGCTGTATAAAATGAAAGATTACTTGAAAGTCGAACCCGAAAGTCTGGTAAAGGAAGTCGCAAAACCAAGACTCATCATCTGTCTTGTGATCGCCTTTATCGTTACGCTTGTATTTATCGGTGCAACCTCTGTCTTCTTTATCAAAGATTGTTTTACATACAACACGATCTATCCGGTGAAAGCAAAACGTGATCTGGAAAAGGCGGAAAAGGAAAAACAGGAAGCCGAAGCCAAGAAGCAGCGTGAACTGGAAGAACAGCAGGCGGCAAAACAGAAAGCCAAGGAAGCCGAAGAAAAGAAGGCAAAAGAAGAAGAAAACAAGAAACGTTCCGAAGAAGAATTGAAAAAGATCGATGCGAAAAAGAAGCCCGCTGCTGAAAAACCGGCACAGCCCGCTGCTGATGATCAGAACATTCTGCCTTCCAGCGCCGGAATGGATTTCGGGACTTTGTAACATATCCTGCTGAAACTGATTATGAAGAATTCAAGTAACAAAAACAACGCAGCTGATCCGGCAGACCGGAACAAAAAGTCCTCTGCCGGTATTCTGGACGGCGTGGACCCGGTCCAGATCGCAGCCCACTGGTCCAGGATGGGGCTGGATTGCCTCATCAAGGTATGCCAGTGGATCGGAATGGCTCTTGCGTGGGCGTTGAAAATCTGCCGCGTGCCGTTCCGGTTCATCCCGGCGGGATTCAGCTATGCAGTGATTTTCTGCATTATGGCGGTCGCCCTGCTGCAGATCTATTGGACGGGCGATGGCGCAAAACTCATGAAGAACGTCGGTGATCTGATTCCTGCTCATCAGAAGAACAACAACGAGATCTCCTTCCGGGAATCCAACGTTGATCTGTTCCTGCGCACGCTGGAAGAGGAAAAAGACACGGTTTTTCTGAATGTCCGGAAGGAATATTCTGATCTGCTCAAGAAAGCTGAATCGATCAATGCGATCCGGGAGAATACCGAGCTTGAAGAAGAAGCCCGGCAGGAACAGGAGAAAGAACTGGCACAAGAGTTGATCGGACTCCGGAAACAGCTCCTCCGGAATGCCATGCCTCTTACCGGGATCGCTCCGGATGCTTTTGACGGGATCCGCTCGGTTGCTGTCAAGCCGGAGATTCTGGAAGTAACGATTGCCGTGATCAATGTCAATCAGGGCACTTCCCAGCACTTCACGTATCATCTGTATGATCCCGCCACGGACCTCAAAGCCGGGATCTTTCCGCAGGTCGATGCCGAGACCATCAGCAAACGCGTGACGGAATGGCAGGAAGGCCAGCTCGATCTTTCCGATGGTATTCCGGCGGCAACTGATGATTATGCGCTTTTTGAGTGGAAACTGGAAAATCTGGTGGCAGAAAAACTTTGCCATCGCATCTATGAAAACCGTTCCTTTGCCAGCGCTCTGGATGATGCGGCAAAACAGAAGGATGTCGCCGACAAGGCTGCCGATAAGATCAAAGATGAGGAAAAACGGAACGAAATCAAGAGCAAGCGGGTGGAAGATTATTTCTGCGACCCGGTCAATGCGCAGGAACGCCAGCTGCTCAATGTGTTTATCGGTGCCGTCAATAAGGATGGCGACAGCGCAATCTCCGGCAACCAGCATGAGACGGAAAAAGTCTACATTTATGCGAACCGGATTCCCCGCCGCATTTCAATCGGATTCAATGCGATCCGTCCAATGGTGCTGACAAAGGGCGCTCTCGCACTCGCCGGATATCCGGAAGATGATTTTGCATACTCCAGAGACGATGTCAGCAACCTGCAGACATGTTTTGACTATGCCAATTCCCGCATCATTACCCCTGAAGAACAGAGCCTTAAGATCCGTGAATTTCTCAAGCGTGATGTGGTCGCAGAAGAGCTGGAAAAGATCAATGCCCAGCTGGCAGCCGAAGCAGACCGTGCCAACCGGATCAATCAGGAACGAATCGAGAACAAAGTCCAGCTGACGATCAGTCAGCGTCCGGAAGGAATGAAGGAACTGACGGAAGAAGGCAAGCAGAACATCCGCAAAGAAGTCATCAGGGAAATGGGAATCAAACCCGTTATTCCCTCTCTGCGTCTGCGTAAGGATGTTACCGTGGAAGAAAAAGTGCGCTGGATCGAAAATGCCCTCGTCAAAGAAGGTATTGCGGCTTCGAACTTTTTCTATACTCCGCTCGTCATGGAGGCAATCCGGGAAAACGACAGCACCCGGAGTGCTGATATTTTCCTCGGCGGCGGCGTGCTGTTCACCATCGTGATACTGCTCTTCCTCTGTGCCGTGGTGACATTGCTGACTGCGATCGGCAAATGGATCATCGGGTTCCGGGAAAAAACCGGGAAGACACTCCCTGCAATGGCGTGGCTGCAGGAAGACAACAAATATTATATCCTGCTTCATAAGATCGCTTATTATGCGATCCCGGCAGGATTGCTGCTCTTTATCGGTTACTGGTGCTGCCTCCTTTGGGCATTGTGTGACGTGCCGGATCAGGTGCTGGCGGTCATTACGGAAAAGGAATTGTTCCAGCCGGAAGAAAAAACGCTGATCTGGCTGCATTATTTCTTCTATTGGCTGCCCGGTGTCGTCCTTTGGGGTGTTGCCATGCTTGTGTATTTTATGGCAGGTACGCGTCAGGCGTTCATGCAGAAAAACAAGGATGCAAAGATCTTTACCATCCTCGCCTGCCGGACGGAAAACGGCGGCTTCACCCGTTCATTCTATTGGACAACGCTGGTGTTGGTCATTCTGCTCATTATGCCGTATCTGGTGGACTTCCAGTATCTCGGTTTGCTGAAAAACCCGTTCGCTCCAAATCAGGAAGACTACATCCAGCAAGATGCTTATAACATCCCCGGCGGGGGCGGCGATGCTGCTCCTTCCCAGCCGGTGGTCGTTAAGAAGAAGAAAAAGAAGAA
>JAGAPM010000081.1 GCA_017623265.1 Lentisphaeria bacterium
GTCCTTTCCGGCGGTATGCTGCCCAAGATCCGCGGTTGTGTGGAAGCTCTGGAAAAAGGTGTGTCCCAGGTACACATGATCGATGGCAGACTGCCTCACTCCCTGTTGCTGGAAATCTTTACCGCCCACGGTGTGGGAACGCAGATCCTTAAAGGATAACCCAATATTAACAACTGTATGAAGGGAATACTATGAGCCGGGTCTCGGAAAACGAAAGAGAATTCAAACGCGTCAGTTACTGGCGTTTAGTCAAATATACAAAACCGTATTGGAAGCGGTTGGCGATCGGGATCTTTTTCGGTCTGGTGATCGGTGGCTCTCTGTTCAGTTCCTTCCTGATCATTCCCAAACTGCTGATGGTGGTTGATGCACCCGATTCCGGCGAGCTGGTGAAATATGAACAGACGGCGGAAAAAGTAGTCGAGACCATTGCTGCGAATCCGGATCTGACGCCGGAGCAGAAGAAAAAAGCAGTTGCGGAGGCGTTGATTCCGGAAACCCGGAAGAGCAGTGACCCAAAGCTGATGGAAACATTGGAGTCTCTGCAGTCCTTTGCGGAAAAATGCAATCTGCCACTGACTGTAAATCTGGAAACGCAGGCTGTTACTCTGACCTGGCCGGAAGAATATTCCTTCCAGATCACGGATCCCGCAACGGGCAGAATCGCATGGCAGTTCTTTTCAATCTATGTGTTTGGTTTTGTGTTTCTTTGGGCGCTCAAGGCACTTGCCACATATATCAATCATTATTGCACCCGCTGGGTCGGTGCCCGTGTTATCATGGATATGCGGAATGAAGTTTACCTGGCGCTGCTCCGGCAGAGCATGTCTTTCTACGGAAGACAGGATATCGGGCATCTGATCAGCCGCTGTACGAATGACACGGCGGCGATCGATTCTTCCGTCTCTGATGTGATTGCTGACATTACACGTTGTCCGTTGGAGATCATTGCGTGTGCCGCCGCTCTTGTTTATGCGGGGATGCAGATGGATAATTTCGGTGTCCTGATCTGCCTGATTATCGGATTCCCCCTGTGTATCGTTCCGATCCTGATCATTTCCCGTATCATCCGGAAGACGTACAAAAATGCTTTTGCCAATATTGCAGAAGTCCTTTCCCGTATGCATGAAACGTTTACCGGGATCCTGATCATCAAAGCAAGCAACACGGAAGAGAAAGAGTTTGCCCGGTTCCAGAAGGCAAACAAGACTTATTTCCGGAACCAGATCCGTGCCCTGCGTGCCCAGCTGTTGATGTCTCCTCTTATGGAACTGGTGGCGGTTTCTGCCACGCTGGTTTTTCTGATCTTTGCTTACAAAAACGGGATCACGATCACGGAAATGGCAATGCTGCTTGCTCCGGCGGTGATGGCGTATAAACCCATCAAGGATCTGGCGCGGATCGTCAGTCATATCCAGCGCAGTATGGCGGCAGCGGACCGTTATTTTGACCTGGTCGATCAGCACACGGAAATGAAAGAGATCGAAAATCCGGTCGAACTCAAGGGCTTTGAGAATGAGATCAAATTTGACAATGTCCGTTTCGCTTATGAGCCGGGACATTGGATCCTGAATGGCATGGATCTGACAATCAAGAAAGGTCAGATGGTTGCCGTGGTTGGTGAGACCGGTTCCGGTAAGAGTACGATCGGCAACCTGATTGCCCGTTTCTATGATCCGGCGGAAGGTTCGGTAACGGTCGATGGTATTCCGGTGAGAGATCTTTCCATCAAATCGCTCCGCAAGCACATCGGAATCGTGACGCAGGATCCGATCCTGTTCAACGAGACCATTGCCGATAACATCGCCTACGGTGCTGAAAATGTGACCCGCGAGCAGATCATTGAGGCGGCAAAACAGGCAAACGCCCATGAGTTTATCATGTCCGGAACGCACCCGCAGAATTACGATGAAGAAGTCGGGGAAAAAGGCTGCAAACTTTCCGGCGGTGAAAAACAGCGGATCGCCATTGCCCGTGCTATTCTGAAAAACCCGCCGATCCTGATCCTGGATGAGGCTACCAGCGCATTGGATACAGTCACGGAAAAACTGGTACAGGATGCCCTGAACCGGGTCATGACCAATCGTACAGTCTTTGCTATTGCGCACCGCCTCTCCACGATCCGGAATGCGGATAAGATCATTGTCCTGGAAAAAGGCAGGATCGTGGAATCCGGAACGCATGAAGAACTGCTTGCCTTGAACGGAAAATACAAGAAACTGCACGATACCCAGTTCGCTCTGGACGGTGTTGCCAATGAGTGAAGCTCTTGCGGTCCTGAAGCAGGGACGGGAAAAATCGGTCCTGCGCGGTCATCCGTGGATCTTTTCCGGTGCTTTGAAAAAACTTTCCGGAAAGACCGGTGATACTGTCCGGGTGGTGGATTCGGAAGGAAATTTTCTGGCGTGGGGCGCCTGTTCGCCTGATTCTGCGATCCCGGTGAAGATCTGGTCCTTCGGCAACGAATCGGAAAAGATCGATTCCGCTTTTTTTGAACGGAAACTGGCACAGGCGTTTCAGTACCGGAAGGCTGTCTTCAACGGTTCTCTTCCGGACGCATACCGTCTGGTCAATGCCGAATCCGATGGCTTGCCGGGGCTGGTGGCGGATATTTACAATGATTGCTGTGTCTGTCAGATCACCGGTGCCGGAATGGACCGGTTCCGGGATGTGATCGCACAACAACTGCTTCGGTATGCACCCCGTTCTGTTTATGAACGGTCGGATGTGGAGAGTCGTCTCCGGGATGGACTTTCTTTCCGCACCGGTTTGCTTGCCGGAACGGAACCGCCGGAATTTTTCCGGTTCTCCGAGAATAACATCTGCTTTTTTGCCGATCCCCGCAACGGTCACAAAACCGGATTTTATCTGGATCAGCGGATCAGCCGGAAAACGGTGATGGAAGCCGCTGCCGGAGCGGAAGATGCCCTCAACTGTTTCTCTTATACCGGCGGATTCGGACTCGCTGCTCTTGCCGGCGGTGCGAAACGGGTGTTGAATATTGATGCCAGCGCAGATGCCCTCGCATTGGCACGGAAAAACGCAGAAGCAAACGGCTTTACGGAAGAACAATTCGGCACGCAGGTTGCGGATGTATTTCAGTTCCTCCGCAAGTGTCGGGATTCACGCCGGACCTTTGACCTGATCGTATTGGATCCCCCGAAGTTCGCCGATACTGCTGCCCAGCGGGAAAAAGCTGCCCGGGGATACAAAGATATCAATCTGCTCGCCATGAAACTGCTCCGTCCGGGCGGAAAACTTTTCACTTTTTCCTGTTCCGGCGCCATGGATGGCGATCTTTTCACCAAGGTGGTGGATTCTGCTGCAGCCGATGCAAAATGCGATTTCCGGATCTTTGCTCGTATGGCACAGGGTCCCGATCATCCGGTCGCTGCTGCTTTCCCTGAAGGTTTCTACCTGAAAGGAATCGCCGGAGTCAGAATATCATAATTTTTTTTCTTGTTCCACTTGAAAAGTGGACTTTGAAAAAGTATTTTAAACAGCATCATAACCGGAAGGAGATCCTGACCATGAGAAAACTGATCCTGACTTTGCTGTTCGCCCTGACTCTTTCCACCGCTGTCACTGCTGCTCCGAAAGATTTTCCAACGGACTTCCCTGAAGTTTTCAAAAAGTTGAAAATGGAGGAGGTCGACAGCAAACAACTTGCTCCCGGTGTGACCTATTACCGCTATTATTTCGAGGATTTTACCCGTCAGACTGGTACTTTCTGTGATGTGAACTACGTTTTCCTCAAGCACAATCCGAACAAGGATATGAAGGCTGTTCTGGAAGAGATCCGTACCAAACTGAAGACAGAGAAGAACCTTACTTTTGATGCTGCCGCTGCCGAAAAGAAACTCAAAGTTCAAAAACTGGATTTCCTGCTCCCCGGTTCTCTCATGTGGCAGAAACCCATGGAAGATGCTGTGGCTGCCCTTAAAAATACAGGCGATGTTACACCGGTAATCGAATGCGACGGCGGTTATTATCTGATCGCTCTGACAAAAAAATATGAAAAAAATCCTCTCCCGGAACAGTGGAACAAAAAGTTTCCCATCTCACTTTATTTCGTGGTGGTCGATTGGGATAAGGCAAACGTCAGTTTCAAACTGGCGGAAAGCGGTATGGTCCATCAGACTGTGGAAGATATGATCAAGAAGGACAAAAAGACGATTGCCGGAATCAACGGTGCCTATTTCCATTACAAACCATTTGCCGCACCTTACTATCCGCTCAAGATCAATGGGAAATATTATGAGCCGCCGAAAGGTTACGACAGCAAGCAGGGAATGATGTTCAACAATGGCTGTTTTCCCGTGATCGACCATCTGGACAATCTGGATAAGTATGACAACTGTATCATGGGCTACTACCTGATGAAAGGCGGTAAGATCAGTTTCAACAACGGCGGCAGCCACTGGCACGGGATCTTCAAAGGCAGCACACCCCATACCGCAGTCGGGCTCAACCGGAAAACGAAAAAAGTTGTCCTGCTGGTCAGCGATGGCAGATTCCCCAAACAGGCGCCCGGCCTCAACCTTTACAGCTCCTGTTATTTTCTCAAGATCATGGGCTGTGATGAAGCGTTGACCATTGATGGCGGCGGCTCCTGCCAGATGCTCATCAAAAAAGGCAAGAAGCTGGAGCTGCAGAATTGTCCCAGCGATAACGGAAAATTCGATCAGAAAGGTGCCCGCCGTGTACACAGCTGTATCTATCTGATCAAAGGCGGAAAAAAAGATAAATAACATACGATAAAACAGAAGGAAATCGAAAACATGTCCAATGCCAATATCGAGGCGTTCAAAGCCCGTTTCGGTACACTCCCTGCCGTTTGTGCCATTGCTCCCGGAAGACTGGAAGTCCTGGGAAATCATACCGACTATAACGAAGGATTTGTGCTGAGTACAGCTGTCGACCGCGCAACGACGGTCTCCATGTCTCCCGTGGAAGGAACGGTCTGCACCATCCACGAAAACGGCAAAGACTGCACGCTGGATCTGAACGACCTGAACACTTATGTGAAAGGCGATTGGCGGAACTATCTCAAAGGTCTGATCCTGGAATTGCAGAAGCGTGGTGCCGTGATCGGCGCTTTCAATGCGGAACTTTCCAGCACCGTTCCCCTGTCTGCCGGGATGAGCAGCAGTGCCGCTCTGGAAATGGCATTCGGTTTCGCTCTGAAAACGATCTTCAAAATCGAACTTTCCCTGCCGGATTGGGCGCGTGCAGGGCAGGGCGTTGAAATCAATTTCATGGGCTTGAAATCCGGTCTGCTGGACCAGTTCAGCTCGCTCTACGGCAAGAAGGACTCCCTGATCCTCTGCGATTTCCGGTCCGTGGAAGTGCTGAAGACCGTTTCCATGCCTGCCGGTTGGAGTATGGTGGTCGCCAATACGATGGTCAAGCACAATCTGGTGGAATCGGATTACAATTCACGCCGCCAGAGCTGTGAAAATGCGTTGGCAGCCATCCAGAAGAAATATCCTGCCGTCAAAGCTCTGCGGGATGTGGATTCTGCCATGCTGGACAACTGTAAAGAGGATATGGACTTTACCGACTGGAAACGCGCGAAACATGTTGTCGGCGAAGATGAACGGGTCATGCAGGGCGTGAAACTGCTGGAAGCCGGTGACATCCGGGCTTTCGGGGCGCTGCTCTTTGCCAGCCATGAAAGCAGCCGCGATATGTTTGAAAACAGCTGTCCGGAACTGGATGCGCTGGTCGAGATCGCAAAAACGCTTCCCGGCTGCGCAGGTGCAAGACTTTCCGGCGGCGGTTTTGGCGGGATCAGCATCCATCTGGTAGAATCGGATCAGGCGGAATTGTATTGCGAACGGCTGAAAACTGCATACAAGACCATGACCGGAAAAGTGGCGGAAACGCTGATCTGCGGGATTGGCGATGGCGCAAGAGTGCTGTGATTTCAGAAAAACATCTTAACTCATGAGGAGTATAATCGGAAGATGAAAAGAACAAAAGAAACGATCGTTCTGATCAACTGTGGATGTGCAGGTGTTCAGAAGTTCGCACGGGCAATCCGCTCCCATCACATCTACACTATGGTGATGCCCTACACAGTTACTGCGGAACGTGTTATGGAAGAAGCCCCCTCCGGCTTGATCTTTGTGGCTGATGCCGCATGTGAAAAGGTGGCGGAACAGTTGGCAAAATTCCAATCACTGGATATGCCGAAGATCGCCGTTAATGCAGCAGCAGATATGCTCCCCGGCGTGAAGAAAGCAAATGCAAAAGATGATCTGGATGTTGCGGAAGTCTGCGATTTCTGTATGAAAGATTGTGCTTGCACCGGTTCCTGGACCATGGAAAACTTCGTGGAAGAAGCGGTGGCAGATATCCGCGCTCAGGTCGGCGATCAGACGGTTGTTCTCGGCTTGAGCGGTGGTGTCGATTCCAGCGTGGTCGCTGCTCTGATCCACAAAGCGATCGGTGACCGCCTGACTTGCGTCTTTGTCAATCATGGCCTCCTCCGTAAATATGAACCGGAAATGGTCCGCCAGATCTTTGAAGATACATTCAAAATGAAGCTGGTCTATGTGGATGCCACTGATCGCTTTCTGGATAAACTTGCAGGCGTGGAAGAACCCGAACGGAAACGCAAGATCATCGGTAAGGAATTTATCGATGTCTTTGCGGAAGCAGCTGCTGCCACAAATGCGCCGTTCCTCGGTCAGGGCACGATTTATCCCGATATTCTGGAAAGTATCCCGCTGGATGGCAATCCGGAAAGTGTGATCAAGAGCCATCACAACGTAGGCGGTCTTCCGGAAGATCTGAAGTTCCAGCTGGTGGAACCGGTGGAACGGCTTTTCAAGGATGAAGTCCGTGAAGTCGGTCGGATCCTCGGGCTGCCTTCCGTGATGCTGAATCGTCATCCGTTCCCCGGCCCCGGTCTGGGTGTCCGCCATGTGGGCGCCATCAAGCGCGAAACGCTCCGCATGCTGCAGGATGCAGATAACATCGTGACGGAAGAACTGCACAATTCCGGCTGGTATGCCAAGACCTGGCAGACCTTTGCGATTTTTGTGCCGGTCAAGTCTGTCGGTATGAAAGATGGCAAGCGGACCTATGAACATGTGATCGCCATTCGTTCGATCAACTCGGTTGACGCAGTGACCGCCGATGTGGTGGAACTGCCCTGGGAACTGCTCTTCAAGATGTCCAACCGCATCGTGAAGGAAGTGGAAGGCGTGAACCGGGTGGTGTACGATATCACCGGTAAGCCCCCCGGAACGATCGAGTGGGAATAAGCGGAAACGCTTTTCAAAGGTGCTTCGGAAACGGGGCACCTTTTTTTTGTTTGACGCTCCGTTTCCTGAAAACGAAAGGAGCGTTATGAATATCGAAGAAACAGGAGAAAGCCGTTGGGAGGATTACGGCAGCTGGGAACGCCGGGCGAGTCTGTGCGGGGATTCGATTTACAAACGGCTGGAAGCGATCCGCCTCGCTGTATTGGAGCGGTGTACGGTCTGCAAAGAGTTCGAGGGAATGTTAAAAACACCCTTTGCCGGACTTTACAGTGTTACTGAATCAATGCAGTTGATCAGCGGTAAATTGGAAAGGATGCTGCCGCATTTTGTTGCTGTCGATGATGGAAAGATCAGGCGACTCAATTTGCAGATGCCCGGCGATTTCAAAAAATCATGGGAAAATATTCCCTTGCGGGAACCTTTTTCTGCTGACTTTGAACGGGGGAAAATCAAACTCAAGGATGGCGTTTTGAGTTTGGAAATAAAAATGGAAGGCGATTTGCTCAGTCCGGAAGATCTCCATATCATTGTATGGGCAGACTGTTATTCCGCCGAAGAATTGAAGACACAATTTCCAGTGTTCCTGCCACATTCGGCGAACTTGACCTTGACGGGAGACTGGATGTTCGGAATCCATCAACTCCTGAAGAAGCTGACCGTGCCGCAGCAGGAACTGTATATTTCTTTTCACTTGACGGAATATTCTGCATCCATGCGGTCTCTCTGGTTTGTATCCTGTCCGTCCGAAAACGAGTGGTATCTGAATGGAACTTACGGCACAGGCTCTTTGAGCGAAGCCGAAGCCTGGGAACGGACGGAAGACAGCGAAAGTTTTGGCTGTTATGCAGAGATCAGGCGCCTGAAAACCGATCACTCCGGCTTCACGGAAAATCAACTTTTCGGGTGGGGTGTGCCGTATGTGACTTATGATGTTTCTGCGTCACAATGGACCCGTACCGTTCAAAATGATTCCAGCAGAATCATTGCCGCCCGGACCGGAAACGCTCTCCCTGTTAATGTGATTTATGAATGCAGACATGATGCTGTGGGCGATTTTCCGTTTCTTTCCGGTGGTGATTATGCCGAAGGGGAATGGCAGATCCTGGCAGAACAGAAAATCGATCAAAATGAAACCATCCTTCTCGCTTCTGTACCGATCCAACGTCCTTCCGGGGGAAACGGAGCCCGGACAGACCGTTACCGGAAATGCACGATCTCGCTCCAGTGTCCTTTTGATTCTTGCGGATTGGAGTTTTTGTAAATGCCGTTTCCCGATGTGGAGGGATTTGAATGATCCTTACCACTTCCGCCAACAGGTTTGAAATGCGCATTGAGAATGCTGTTTCACTCTCTTCCGGCAGCAGAACGATTGCAAAAAAAAAGATCCGCGGAAATGCGGATCTTTTTGTGGTTTTCTGAAGACCGGAACTTATGCTTCCGGAGAACTGGTGCGGTTCTTCCGGTTGGCACCGGGAAGAACACCGCGTTTGGCTGTTTTGATAAAATCAAGGAATTCCACCACTTCCGGCAGCATGGGCAGTTCAGCTTCTGCTTTGGCAATGGCATTGGGCATGTTGAGACCCTGACGGAAGAAGATGTCATAAAGTTTCTTAACCGCACGGATCGTATCCGGAGCAAAACCGCTTCTGCGCATACCCACGATATTAAAGCCACTGACGCCTTCGTTTCTGCCGGCAGTGATCATAAACGGCGGCAGATCCATACTGATCGCAGAACAGCCGGAGATTACTGCCATTCTGCCGACCCGGCAGAACTGGTGAACAGCTGTGATTCCGGAGAGCAGGGCTTTATCACCAACTTCCACATAACCGGCGATCATGGAACCTACGACCATGATCACATTGTTTCCAACTACGCAGTTGTGAGCAACATGAGCGTTTGCCATGAAGAAACAGCCGTCGCCGATCACCGTGGTCGTGCCTGCATGGGTCCCGCGATTCACGGTAACACCTTCACGGAACTTGTTGTTGCTGCCGATCTTGGTGAAGGAGGGACCCTGCGCCGGATCGTAGGCGTAATCTTCCGGATCTGTGCCGATGGAGGCAAAAGGATAGAAAATATTGTTGTCGCCGATCGTGGTGTGATCGCCGATATGGCACTGGGAGATCAGTTTGCAATTGTTGCCGATTTCCACATTGTCGCCGATCACGCAATAGGGCCCGATTTCCACATTGTCGCCGAGTTTAACATTGTTCCCGATAATCGCTGTCGGATGAATTTTCTGCATGGCTGACTCCTTGAGTGAGATCCTGTTTTAAAGAATAATGGGGCGATCCGCTTCCGAACCGCCCCGTTCCGGCGGTCATACATACAACCGCCGCCGGTTACCGTTCGCCGGCAACCGGAAGCTTGTGAAAAGATCAATTATTTCTTTTTCGCATTCTTGATCGCTTCTTTGATTCTTTCCTTCACGCGCTGAAGATAGTTTTTGCGGCGTGTTCTTTTCTGGTACTTGTTGTACTGTCTGCCCATCTTATGGTACTCCTGTATTTTGAATTGTTTTACGGTCTGTTTCGTATCGGTTTAATGTATCACAAATTTTCATTTTTTCAACAGAAGATCGTGTTTTTTTACATTTTTTATGTTTTTTTTTCGCTAATTCGCATTTTCCGTTTGAAAAAATCGCCTTTTCTGCTATTCTATTAAGATAAGGATTTTGTACCTATGAAAAAGATTTTATCACTTTTGAAATATACTTCGCATGTACTGGCGCTTGCTGCAGGATGTTTCCTGGTGGGTGCCGGTTCCACAGCCTGTTCAGAGAAAAAGGCTCCGGATGTACCGGAGGAGCAGTCTAATCTGCTTTTTGATACGCTGACTGACCTGGAGCAGGGACAGTACGAA
>JAGAPM010000008.1 GCA_017623265.1 Lentisphaeria bacterium
CCAGTTTGGATGCCAGCTCGTAATCGCCATGCAGTTTGTAACCGCCGACCGTTCCGCTCTTCTGGTATTCTTTCCAGCCGCTGCCAACGATGTAACCGCGGACAATACATTCCAGCGGAATGGTCTTTGCCTTCTTCACGATCATGGATCTGCCGCCCAGATCCTTTTTGTACGGAGCGAGGAACTTGGGGAAGTCTTCCACATCCGTATAAAGAAGGTGATTGGGCGCCCATGAAAGGTAGTCGAACCAGAAAAGGCTCATTGCGGTAAGCACTTTACCCTTATCGGGAATCCCGTTGGGCATCACGCAGTCAAATGCACTGATGCGGTCGGTTGCGACAAAAAGAAGCGTATCACCCAGATCGTAAACATCACGGACTTTCCCTCTGTGAGGGGCGGGTAAGCCGGGAAGTTCTGTCTCAAGAAGAGCCCCGTTCGAGTCGTATTTCATGGTCAGACCGTATGTCCTTTTGTTATGCAATCGAGAGGATTCTGACTTTGGTCAGTTCCTGACGATGGCCTTTGCGTTTACGGTAACCTTTGCGGCGTTTCATCTTGAATGCGATCAGCTTGGGACCGCGGAACTGATCGATGATTTCTGCTTCAACTTTAGCACCTTCAATAACCGGGGTACCAACTTTGATCTCTGCGCCTTCGCCCATTGCGAGGACCTGAGAGAATGTAACTTTCGTGCCGATTTCGCCGGCGAGTCTTTCCACTGCGACGACGTCCTTTTCCTGCACTTTGAACTGTTTGCCGCCTGTTGCGATGACTGCGTACATGTTTGTGCTCCTTATGTTTTATGTTTTAATTTGTTTTGTTCTTTCCAAAAAGATGGATTCTGTTAATATATCATCATTTTTCAAATCTGCAAACTTTTTTCCGAAAAAAATCTGCAGTTTCTTGGATTTTTCCCATCTTAACGGATCTTTTCCACATTATGACGTATCTCATCCGGGACCGGATGGGTACCATCGGATGCACTGAACCGGAGCCGCCATGGGAAGTCTTCTTCCAGCATATTACCCGTTCCGTAAAGCTCCAGCAGCGCATTGGTTGCAACTCTCCAGGTCATGCGGATCTGCCCGTATTTTTTTCCATAATATTTAATTTTGACATCCGGACGAACGGCTCTGACCAGCTTTTTCTGTGCCGGTTTCAGTGGCAATTTTTCCGACTTGGAGACAAAGTTCCGTGCGTGGATGGTCAGAGCATTCAACTCGGCAGGGGTAAGCATATCGCTCAACTTCGGCTGAAAATCATAATCCGGAACAAATGTTTTGTCGGAACTGCAGCCGCCTGCATTCAGAAACAGAAACACAGCGGCAAAGGCAAGCAACCATTTATCCATAAAAGTAAAAACTCCTCAAGTTTATTGATATGATCCATTTACTGTAGCACCGGAAAGACTCTTTGTCAAATCCGTATTTTTCAGAAATGCCCGGAATGCATCCCGTACAGTCAGCGGAAGCTCCCGCCGTTTAACGGTACCGGATTCTGCGATCGCCTTGAGTATGGGAAAACGCCCGCCCGCACCGCTGACTGCATACGAGCCGAATGCAACCGTATATGTTTCTTTCGCTTCCCGGCATCGGCGATGATGAACAAGGAACGATTTCTCCGCTCTGCCGGTCAAAGCGTTCTGCTCGTTCATAACGGCATCCAGTTCATGCTGCGTCAAAGACAGGACCGTGATAAAATTTTCAAAGGGGATCAACCGGTAGAGATCATACTCCCGCATGCGCCCGCGACATGTGTATGAGGAATAGGAGGAACTGAATGCAAGATCCGTTCCGGCGTATTCTGCGATCGCTCTTGCACAGAGAGGCGCCAGTGTCCCATGCTCTTTCCGGCTTTTCACCGGAGTCAACTCAAAACCGGATGGAAGTTTTGTCAGAATCTCCTCTCTTCCGGCGGCGGCGCGGGCAAGATTTTCCATCCATTCCTCCGGCATAACGGCAGACTCGATCCCCTCCAGCGGAATCAGTTCAGACTCAACAGATACAATCTGCCGTTTTTTGGTATCGACAGACAGGCGGATCAATGCTGCATTTTTTCCGTAAGCTGTCGGCTGGACCAGCCATGCTCCGGGATAAACATATTTTCCCGGCACGGTCTGGTGGGTATGCCCTGCCAGAACGAGAGAAATCTCCGGAAACATTTTCAACAGAGATGCCAACGCATAAACTCTGCCGTCTTCATTCAGTCTGCCGGAAGAAAATTCACCCAGATGGATCGCCAGAATCACCAAATCCGGTTTCGCCCGGCGAATTTCCGGCATAACCTTCGCCACCCCCTGCGCCACAGACATCAGGCGGACTCCGCTCAACTGCGGAAGAGCGATCCATTGAAAAAGGTAAGGCGGAACGATTCCGATCACAGCGATCCGTACGCCATTCCGTTCAAAAAGTGCCCAACCATTCATGGGCTTTCCATCCAGCACCAGATTGGCACCGAGAACTTTCACACCGGAAAGACGGGCAAGATTGTTTTTCAGCGTTGCTGTCCCGTAGTCGAAATCATGATTTCCCGGTACAAACACATCATATTTTGCCGCATTTAAGGCACAAATCATGGAAGCGCCGTGATCAAACGTGGCTTCATACGTTCCCTGCGTCAGGTCACCGCAATCAATGACCAGCAGACCGGGGTCGGCGGCTCGCTGCTGACGGATCAGAGAAACAACTCCTGCCATCTCCGGTGATCCGTGCAGATCGGTTGTCTGCAGAACGGTGACCGTGCGGATCTCTGCGTAACAGCAGAAAACCGCACAGAAAAAGAAGAGAATGGAGGAGATTTTCCTCACAGGCAGGCGATCACTTCACGGGATAAAGTTTCATCAGGTACGCCCGGAGCAAACCACGCACATGGTGGTCTGTATCAACCCGGTCTTTCACGCCGTTGGCAATGATCCGGAGCTGATTGAGAGCGCCGTCACAGCCGGTCACGTCGTAGGCATCGAACGCGATCTTCAGCGTCTGCTGTTTTCCAGGGTCTGCGCCCTTCTTGAACCAGAAGAATTTGGTACCGGGCGTCCTCTTTTCGATCTCCGCCTTGATGGTCTGGAACTGTTCCTGCGTGAGGGTCAGGACCGTGATATACTGATTGTTGTTGTGAAGGCGGAAGAAATCGTTTTCCGTCAAAGTGCCTTTTTTATCCCGCCAGGATGCGTAGTTGTGACAAAACACGCCGTCGCACGGGATCTGATCGGCGATCGCTTTGGCAAAGAGTTCGATCATGCGGTCGTTGGATGCGGGATCTTTCTTCACTCTGCCCAGCACAACGCCTTCCGGCAGCTGTGCCACGGGTTTCGCCAGAAAATCTTTCGTTGCCGCCTGATTTTTCACCCATACTTCGGGCATATCTGCTTTCGGAGCAACATTCTTGGTGAAGAGGATCTCTGAGTTTACGGAGATGACTTTTTTCGTTTTTGGATCGCAAATCAGTTTGATCTTCGCAATGCCGTTGCCATGGGTGGGAGGCTGCACTTCCCAACAGCCGGGATGGACTTCCAGGATCGGCACAACACGGTGGGTATGTCCGGCAAGAATAAGAGAAGCTTCCGGACAAAGCTCCTGCAGGGCACTGCTCAATGTGTAGGACCAGTTATCATTTCCGGTGACTGATTCCATAATCGACTTGGCATCCAGATGTGCCGCCACAATGACCACATCCGGCTTGGCAGCCCGTACTTCCGGCATGATCTTTTTCAGTGTATCCACCGGAGATATGAGGCGGATCCCATTGTACAGACTGAACCCGATCCAGTTATCATACCGGTGACAAAGCAGACCGATCACGGCGATTTTCAGACCTTTCCGTTCCAGCATAGTCCACCCGTTCAATCCTTTGGAGGGAGCTTTGGCGGGATCAATAAACTCAATATTGGCACCAAGGACCTTACCGGAGGTAAAGAGATCACAATTGCGACGGAATGCTTTGTTGCCGATCCGGAACTCATGATTGCCCGGAACAAAAATATCATACTTGAATGCATTCAGACACTCAATCATGGACGCACCGGCATCGACATACGCAGAGGGCGATCCGTTGGAAATATCGCCGCAATCGACAGCAATCAAATCCTTATCTGCCGCCCGTTCCTGATCGATGATCGTACCGATCTGAGCGATCTTTGCCTGACCGTGAATATCGGTTGTGTGAAGAATTGTCAGTTCCTGTGCGGAGAGAGCAATTGCGCCCAGACTCAGCAGCATGGTACAAATTTTTTTCATCATGTTCTGTTTTCCTTTCTCTATATCTGCTATTTTTTCTGATGCTCATGTCAATATACACACGGAATCGCATTTTTCTTACAGGGATCCGCATTCTGATGGATCAATTGGAGCGTAAGATGCTCCACACCGAGCAGTTTTTCCACCACCGGACACTTGGCACGGAAGAGGAATGCACTATCCCGGATCCCCATACCTTCCAGCGATTCAAAATTACCCATCCCCTTTGCAACCACAAGATCTGCCGCACGATATGCGTCCAGAAACTCCGCACTGCAGTATTCCAGACACACACCCGCCGCATAATCGCCGGTATCAACGACCCTGTAAGTATCCAGTCCCGAAGATTTGATTTCCCGCCGGGTGACATCATTCAGCACGGGATAACCGCGCACTGCCACGGTGATTTTCCCGGCATAAGGTTCGAGCAGAAGCCGGTCGAACACCGATTCACCGCAATTATCCATGATGTAGAGAATATTTTCCGCCTCATCCATCCGTTGCTTCAGTTTTCGCACTGCCTCCGGATCCAGCGGTTCATCAAAGGACGCAAGGACCAGCTGTTCGGCTTCCGCCAGCGTCAGATGCGGATTCGTCCCGTAATCAATGGCATTCGCACCGATCACCAGATGCACGATTGCGGAAAACGGGTCCGGATGTTTGGTAAGTTCCGGCTGAATACGCCCATAAAGCCGCCAGGCAAGTGCAATTGATTTCTCTTTGATTTCCTGATAAAGATCCACCGCCCCCAACTCGTCGGTAAGAATACGAAAAACCTCGCGCGAGAGGATCGATGGAGTACGGGAAAAATCCGTCCGCTCATACAGTCCATTCAATTTTTCCCGGATTTCCTGACAGCGGCTTTCTGACGGCACACAATTTTCAAGCATAACCTGCACAATACGCCCGATACAACCTTCCAGACATATCCGTTCTGTTTTCATTTTCTGCTCCGTTCCTTCACCTCAATTGATTGCGGTAATATCAGCCATTTTTCCGCAAATGTCAAGTTTTATGGGCGGATTTCGTTCATTTTTTTGAAAAAAATCAAAAAAACAGCAAAAAAAATCTATTTTCTCCATTTGATATTTTAATGGGGAAGTATTATATTAACAAGTTGCATCAGTTGCTACTTTTGACAAATTTAAGGAGATGACAGACGATGGGCATGAAAGAAACGCTGGACAAACTCATTGCAAACGCGATGATGCCGAACAATGAGATCGCTGTGAGAGATCTTCTTGAAACGATGGACAAGATTGATATCGGGATCCTGAAAGAGGCGGCACCCGCATTCGATCAACTCTGCGTTTCCTGGGAAGAAGAAATCACAAAATCGGATGACAAAGCTAATATCTGTGTCCACCTCGCTGAACTTTCCATTGTCGATTCCCCCACGTTCCGCGGTCCCCTCAATGCAGCAATCCGCAAACTCCTCCCTCCGTATCTGGCAAGCGGCGCAGTGATCAAAGCCATCGGTGCAAGAGACGAGAATACTTCCGCCCATGACGCCGCACTGCGTCTGCGCAAACTGCAGCATCTCCGCTCCACCGCTCTGGTTTACCAGTGGGGCAATCGCCAGTGGAGCAAGATCCACGGGATCGACAATGTGATCGGTACCATTGCCGTTTCCACGCTTGACAGCGGCAGTGTTTCTTCTGTGCCGATCGCAAACGCCATTTTCTCCCTGCATTTCTTCAATATGACACCGGAGATCATGAATCTGCTTTATCCGGGCAAGACAAACTACAAGTTGTCCACAGAGTACCGCAGAGTCTTCACCGATTGCACCCTTTCTGAACTTTCTGAACCGAAACTCAAAGATGTCATCCGCAGCATCATGGTCCCCAAGGTCATGAGCGATGATACTTTTGAAGGCTGGTGGAAACTGGAACCCGCCAAGACAACAGCGAACGGCGCCCGCCCCTTCTGGGAAGCACGCAGCGTTCTGGAACTCTACACCCTGCTCCAGAATGTGATCAAGGATGATGGAAAAGTTGAGATCTGTGAAGAAGCCTCCCTGTCCCTGAAAAAACTCTTTGAACGTCTCCGCAAGGATATGCAGCCCAAAGATGTTGTCATGCTGGCAGAATGTATCTCCCTGCTCGTTGATGCAGGTACTCAGGAAGTCATTACCAACATGCTTGCGCCCCTCCGCGGGAAAGCCAGTTTCTGGCCGGCAGAGATCACGGAAGATATGCCGCTGGCTCCGCTGGAATGCTGGGGTAAGCTTCCGGTCAAACAGCTGAACGGTTTTGTGAAAGCAACCTCTTATCTTTACACGACAGAAGAAATTGCGCGACTCAGCACACACATGCCGCTGAAGTGCATGAATGCGATCTTCGCAACATTGCCGGAACAGCTCGTACAGGAAACGATCATCGCCCAGAAGACTTATTCCTGCGACCTGATTCTCTGGATCCTCAAAAACCGCAACAATCTGCCCAAAAAGCTCTCCACGGGAATCGATATGGCACGCTGTATCTCTGCGCTCTCCGCAGAAGGACTTCCCAAAGAATGGGGTGCTGCACTCCGGGACCTCAAGAAAGCAGTCTTCACCAAGGAAGATATCCAGAAATTCCTGATCGAAAATGCAGATGGAGACATCCCCGGTCTGATTGGCAGCTTGCAGCGTTACCGCAGCTATCAGAAGCAGGAATTCCAGAGTGTTCTGCTCAAACTTGCCAATATTTCTCAGGAAGTCAAAGACTATCTGGAAAGCAGTGCCGGCAGCAGACTTACTGGCACCAACAGCAAGAAAACAACCGAAGAAGCGCCGATCACCTCCATTGCCTCCCACAAGAAGCTGGCGGACGAGCTGCATGATCTGATTTCGGTCCAGATCCCGGAAAACTCTGCAGCAGTTGCATTGGCAAGAAGCTATGGTGACTTGCGTGAAAATGCAGAATACGATGCTGCAAAAGAACGCCGCCGTTATCTCCATCGCCGTCGTGAAGAACTGGAACGGACTCTCGGTTTCATCCAGCCCACCGATTTCAAAAATGTTGAGGTCAAAGATCATGCGGTCATCGGGTCTGTGGTCACTTTGACTGCCGCCAACGGATCCGATCAGGTCTACACGATCCTCGGTGCATGGGACGGCGATCCGGACAAACATTATGTCTCTTACAAGACCAAGATCGGCGAAGCTCTGCTGGATAAAAAAGTCGGCGATCAGGTTGAGATCCCCGGTATTGGCACCTGCACGATCAAAACGGTCGCAGCCCTGCCGGAAGATCTGCGTAAGGCACTCGCCTGCGAAAACTGATAAAGTCGCTGAAATACATTCTTTCGACTCACAACCGCTCCGGCACTCTCCGGAGCGGTTTTTTCTTATAACAGGAGTGCATGGAACATGATGACGGATATTCAAGTGCTGCCGGAGGGGATTCTGGTACTGACCGGATCGGAGAGCAGGGAAGTTTCGCTGTTCGATCTGCTCCGGAATCGTGATCAAGTCATCAACGGGGGACCGGGCTGTCTTTTTTTCAGCAGGCTGGCACGGGATTTTGCCATGGTCTTGATCCGGGGGGAAGAGGAACCGGATCTTACGGTCTGTGCCGGATCGATTCCACCGGAAATGCGCGGAGCAGGATTTGTTACGCCCGGAATGCTGCAGGACCTTTTCCGGAAATTCTGCAGGGATTGCGACGGAGCAGAAGGGATCCGTTCCCTCAATCCGGCATGGAAGGATCTGGGGAGAGTTATGTTCCATCTGGCGGAGAACAAACAGGATACCGATGGCACAAAACCATTTGTCTTTTTGGCGACCTGTCAGCACAAACTGGGCGAAAGCGGTCAAGTCCGGCACATTCCGCTGGGATCGGCGCTGAAGACCTATGCAGATGCCCCGAAAACCCTGTTGTCCTATCTGGAACCGGTCAAAGCTGCCTCGTCAAATTCTCCTCTCTTGAAACGGCTGCTGGATGAAAAAAAGATTTTCAAGCCGACTTTTTTCTCCGCTATGGATGCCTGGGAATTTCTGCGGGATACGGAATCATACAAATCCGCCGGGATCGGTGTCCGCCTTGCCGGACTTTGGAACAATGGCCGTCCGAAACGGCTGAAAGTTGATATCGGGCTGGATGTAACAAAAAAACGGGGGTTGCTCACATCGGAAAGCCTGGTCCGTTTTTCAGTGGGCGCCTCATTGGGTGATTTGAAGCTGACCGAAGCGGAACTGGCAGAGATCCTGCAGACGAAGGGCGGCTTGATCCGGGTCAAAGGGGAATGGGTCGAAGCGGAAACGGATCGGGTCAAAGCACTGCTGGAGCGTTGGGAGACGGCCCGGCAGTTTGCCGGAAAATCGGAATTGTCTTTTCTGCGTGCGCTGAAACTGCTTTCCGGCGTCAGCGGGTTGGATCCGGATGAACCGCCGGTAATGGAGGATGATATCTGTGCAGTCAATGCCTCCCCCGCCTTTTCAGAAGCCTTGCAGGAGCTGAGCGATCCGGAAAAAATACAGCCGCCTGTCCTGCCGGAAAAGTTGAACAGCATTCTGCGTCCGTATCAGAAAACCGGTGTGGCATTTCTGTGGAACATGCTCCGCGCCGGATTCGGGGTCTGTATGGCGGATGATATGGGGCTGGGCAAAACGCTTCAGGTCATCACCGTGCTTGAACTCTTCCGGCAGAACGGCGAATTCAGGGATCTGCCGGCGCTGGCGGTGGTCCCTGCCTCTCTGCTTCAGAACTGGATGGATGAATGTCAGAGATTCACACCGGCGCTGCGGGTGGGCAATCTGCATCCCGGCGCCATAAGCGAAGAGGAAAAACAGGCTTTGGAACAGGATCCGGAAAATGTTCTGCGCCGGTTCGATCTGGTGTTGGTAACGTATGCGTTGGTCGCCCGGAGACCGTTCCTTGCTGAAATGAACTTCCCGTTGATCCTGCTGGATGAAGCACAGCAGATCAAGAATCCCTCTGCCGGCGTCAGTC
>JAGAPM010000082.1 GCA_017623265.1 Lentisphaeria bacterium
ATCTCTTAAAATGATGGAAGTAATGATGGCCAAAAAGAAAAAGATGAGCGAGCTGACACAGGATCTTGTCATCTATCCACAGGTGCTTAAAAACATCAAAGTCACAGACAAAACACTTTGTCAAAATGATCCATAACGGCATCGAATATGCCGATATGCAGCTCATCGCCGAGGCATACGCCTACATGCGGGACGGGCTGAAAATGACACCGGACGAAATGAGCCGCGCCTTTGAACGCTGGAACACAACGCCCGAATTGGGCAGTTATCTCATCGGCATCACCGCAAACATCCTCAAGAAAAAAGATGCGGACACCGGCAACTATCTGGTGGATATGATCCTGGATACCGCCGGACAGAAAGGTACCGGCAAGTGGACCAGCGAAGCCGCATTTGACCTGAGCGTTTCCACCCCGACGATCGCAGAATCCGTATTCGCCAGAATCGTCTCCGCCCTCAAGGAAGAGCGTATGGAAGCATACGAACTCCTGCCCGGCTGTGAAGTCAAGGAACTGGGCAGAGTCAGCCGGACACAGGAACTGGAAAAACTCAAACATGCCCTCACTGCAGCTAAACTTTGTGTTTTTGCACAGGGCTTCTCCCTCATCACTACTGCAGCAAAAGCGTTCAAATGGAAGATCGATCCCGCAGAAGTGGCAGATATCTGGCAGGGGGGATGTATCATCCGTGCCGCCATGCTCACAGATATCGCCAAAGCCTACCGGAAAGATCCGAAGCTGGAAAACCTGCTCCTTTCGCCCGTCTTCCGTAATATGCTGGCAACAGTCAACTCCGACTGGAGAAATATTGCCTCTTATTGCATCCGCAGCAATATTGCGATCCCGGCTCTCTCCAGCACCATTGCCTATTACGATTCGTTCCGCACGGCAAAGCTGCCCGCCAATATGATCCAGGCGTTGCGTGACTATTTCGGCTCCCACATGTTCGAACGGATCGATGCTCCCCGCGGTAAAATGTTCCATGCAGAATGGTTCGATTCCGCTACAAAGATCACGTCCACTGACTACAACGTATAACAGCTTGCAGGTTTTCCATGAAAAACATTCTCCTCTCTTTTGCCGCATTCCTGATCCTGTTCGCAGCCGCATGTGAAACGATCCCGCACGATATGCTTCTGGAACTGAATCCGCCGGATGAAGAATCGGATCTTTCCGTTTCGCAGCTCATCGAACGGGTCCGGAATGCCACCGACCCCAAAGGAGTTTATCTGAACTGTAACGGATATATCCTGCGGCAGACGGCGATCAGCAAGGAAAAACGGAGAAAGACCGTGGTCGACCATTATACCGTCACGGAAAAGAAATTCCGGCAGCCCGGACAGATGCGTCAGACGACCTATCAGAAC
The DNA here is from genome assembly GCA_017623265.1 of Lentisphaeria bacterium. Taxonomy (GTDB): domain Bacteria; phylum Verrucomicrobiota; class Lentisphaeria; order Victivallales; family UBA1829; genus SIG77. The sequence goes on from JAGAPM010000082.1 coordinate 1,367, forward strand.
GGCATTCCGATCCAAACGCTGCTCTTCAAAGACAACAAGGCGTGGATCATTGACAAAAACGGCAAGGCGGAAGAATACGGCGGTCAGGGCATGGAACTGTTCAAGAATTATATCGGATTCTCCGATCCGAAAGCAACGGAACAGACTCTTTTTTCCACCGTGGAACTGGGCGTTGTTTATCTGGATGGGATCCGGACATACCGTATGATCTGCCGGACAAGTGATCCGAACCTGCCGCCCTATGTGGAATATATTGATGCAAAAACATTTCTGCCGGTCCGGTTGGAAACGGTCCAGTACACCGCTGACGGCAAACAGTTGCGCTATACGGCAGAACCGCAGGACTACCGCTGGGTCAGCAATGTGCTGATCCCCACCGTAACCCTCGTCACCGTGGGCGAAAATAAGACAGAAGAGTATGAGACAACCGAATTTGTTGTCAATCCCAATTTATCCGATTTGGATTTTCAGGTAAATGAAGGCACCCGGATCGATATGCTCCGGACAAAATAATGGATCTCTATTTTGACAATGCCGCAGCCATGCGGCTGCTGCCCGGGTTCGATACACTCCCGGATCTGACCGGAAATCAGGAATCACCCGTTTCCGGCATGTCACAGATCGTGGCAGATGCAGAACAGAAGATCCTGAATGCACTGGCACCGTCTGTTGCCGGTCAGTACAGCGTATTCTTCACCAGCACCGGAACGGATGCGATTTGCGCCGTGTTCGATATTCTGCAGAAAGAATGGAAAAAAAACAATGGCTGTATTGCCCTCTCCGGCGGGGAACATGCCAGCCTCCGCGCCGCAGCAAAACGGACCGGACTGCAGCAAAAAATCATTCCCTGTCAAAAAGATGGAACGATCCTGCCGGATGATTTGAAAAATTGTGGTACAGAAGAGACCGTGCTGACCGCGATCCATCTTGTTCAACCCGAAACCGGCGTAGTGCAGGATCTGACAAAGCTGCGTGCGGTCCTGCCGGCTGACGCTGTTCTGCTGGTGGATGGGATTCAGGGCGTCGGAAAGGTGTCATTCGATTTTTCTTCCGTTAAGCCGGATTTTTTC
>JAGAPM010000083.1 GCA_017623265.1 Lentisphaeria bacterium
CTCAGCCTTGCCGAGATCCGGGAAATGGTCAATAAGATGTTCGCCGCCAATAAAAAGTATCTGCCCCACTTCAAAAGCCTGAAAGTGCGGTAAGTTACAGCAATAGCCACGCCCGGGGCGCAGACCGCCGGATCAGCCGGAAGGCTGATCCGGCATGCTTTTTCCGGCGGCGCTGTACACCACCGCACCGGAGCTTTTCCGCCGCCGGAAAAAAGCAGCGTCACGCACACGCCCGCTGCCGCGGGCGTGGTGCGTGACGGGTCTGCGCCCCGGGCTGCATTTTTCTTTCATTATTTTTTGTCTTGCGCAACTTTCTGCATCTGAAATGCTGTCCATGCTACAACCGGATGATCCGGCAGAACGCTCATCATTACCCAAAAAAGGAGGAAAAAGCATGAGATCGATCACAAAACTTGACATCCAGTACGCCCACCGGTTCTACAACTTCAAGGGGGAAGCACAGTATCTGCACGGACACACCGGAAAACTGACAATTGAAGTGGAGGACACCGTCAATCCCGGCGTGAACATGGTGTTCCCCTGCAACGAGATCCAGAAGACTGCACGGAATCTGCTGCAGAATTTTGACCACGCTCTGATCCTGCGGGAGGATGATCCCCTGCTGCCGGCGATCCTGACGGTCTATGAAAAACAGGGTATCCGGAACGGCGCTCCCACCAACAAGATGAAAGGGCCTGCCTTCAAAACGGAACTTGCCACGGCGTATCCGGAGTGCCGTCTTGTTGTCACAAAAGAGACCATGACGGTGGAAGGCATGATCAAGATCGTTTACGATCTGCTGAAAGATAAACTGAACATTGCAAAATTGACTTTCACCAGTGGTGTCAATGCGGCAACACAGGAGTATAAGCCCACCGGTACCCATGACCGCTGTCCCTGCTGCGGGATCGAGCTGGGACCTGATGGCGTCTGCCCCAAGTGCGGCTGCCGTAAATCATCGTAAGCGATAGATCGCCGGAGCCGGGATCGTAAAGGCGATCCCGGCTTTTACTGCGTGTTGATGTGAGCGGCGAGCCGTTGCTGACGGTACTCGGAAGGGCGCATGGAAAATTCCTCCAGAAACCGTTTCCGGAAGTAGGTGAGATCGGAAAAACCGCTGTTGTATGCTGCCTCTTTGATGCTGGAGTAACCGGACGCCAGCAGCGATGCCGCATGAGTCAAACGGATCCGGTTCAGGCTGTCCGTCAATGTACAGTGAAACTGCTGGTGGAACACTCTGCCCAGATAGTCCGCATTGCAGTTCAGTTCTTTTGCGATCAATGCCGTGGAAAGATGTTCCGCAAATCGCAGCTTCATGATCCGCAGTGCCGCATTGGCAAGACTTTTGTTGATGACGGAATTATCTTCTCCGGTCCGGCGGGTCTCATTCATCAGGAGCGCCAGAAGCAGATCGCAGCTGACCGGGTCCCGGTCCAGTGCTTGTTCGGTCAGAAGCATGGAAAGATAATTCCCCATCCTGCCGGGGTGGATGATATGTCCGGTCTGTGGAAAACGCTTCAATACCTCACTTTTGCCGGTGAAATGTCCCCAGAAAAAAGAAAGATTCGCCGGATACTGCGTTAGCCCGCCGTGTTCTCTGCCGGGGTAGAGATAGAGAAAATCTCCGCTTTGCAGATGAAATTCCTGATTTTCCTCAAACATATCCAGCGTGCCGCCGATCACGTAGATCAGCTCCATGGTATCAATGGTCCGGGTAATGTGCCGTCCGGTCCCCCGGGAGATAAACTTCCCCCCGTTCAGAAAGTGAAAATCTGTTTTCAGCATAAGAACCTCAAAAGTCGGAATTGTCTTCTTTTTTACATAATCTAACCTCTTGCAGAAAAAAGTCAAGCGTGATATTGTAAAAACAGTTGAACGGACTCAACCGAACAAATCACAGGAGAGTATGCTATGAGAAGATTCAACCGTCCGGCATTGTGTGATGTCCGCCCTGCGGACCCTGTTTTTGCAAAGCGTATTGCCACCGGCATTGCCCGCACCATTCCCGCCGCCATGGAAAAGACCGTGGAGACCGGCAGACTGGATGCCTTCCGCCTGAACTGGCAGGAAGGTCAGCCCAACAAACCCCACATCTTTTGGGATTCCGATACCGCAAAAGTGCTGGAAGGCATGGCGTACAGTCTGGCGCTTCAGCCCGATCCGGAACTGGAAAAGGCATACGACGAATGGGTGGATCTGATTTGTTCCGCCCAGCAGGAAGATGGCTACCTCAATACCTATTACACCCAGTTTGAACAGGATCAGCGCTGGCAGCATCTTTCCTGGGCGCACGAACTTTACTGCGCCGGACACCTGATGGAAGCCGCCGTGGCGGGCTATGAATGTCTCGGTAAACGGAAACTGCTGGATTGCCTCTGTCGCTATGCAGATTACATCGGCTCCGTTTTCGGGCTGGAGGAAGGCAAGCGCCGCGGCTGGCCCGGACATGAGGAGATCGAGCTTGCTCTCATCAAGCTGTATCGCGCCACCGGCAACGAACGTTACCTGAAACTTTCCTCCTATTTTTTGAACGACCGCGGCACAAAGCCCAATGTCTTTGAGATGGAAAAAGACGGCGGAAGTATCAGCACCGCTCTGCAGGCACACTTGCCTGTCCGGGAACAGGATACGCCCGTGGGACACGCAGTCCGCATGGTCTATCTCCTTGCCGGGATGGCGGATGTGGCGGATGAGGAAAACGATCCCTCCCTGCTTGACGCCTGCGACCGTCTTTTTGAAGCGCTCCGGCAGAAAATGATGTATATCACCGGCGGCATCGGTTCTTCCTTCTCCGGGGAAAAATTTACCGTCCCCTACGACCTGACCAACAGTTCCCTGATGTATGCGGAAAGCTGCGCCGCCATCGGGCTGGCACAGTTTGCGATCCGTATGTTCAACATTACCGGCGAAAGCAAGTATCTGGATGTGGCGGAACTCGCCCTGTACAACGGAACCCTTTCCGGCATCAGCACGCAAGGCGATACCTATTTCTACACCAACTATCTGGAAGTGGATGAAAACCTGCAGACTTACAATGCGGGCGCAAGGGAACGGCAGCCCTGGTTCAGCTGCTCCTGCTGCCCCACCAGTTTTGCCCGGTTCATCCCCCAGCTCGGCACCTTCCTTTGGTCTGCAGGCGATAACGGGATCGCCATGAACATCCCCGCCGCCTGCCATGCCGATCTGAAACTCAAAGACGGCAGAACGGTCTCCTGCAAAGTGGAGGGCAATTACCCCTACGATGGCGCCATCCGTATTACGATGGAAACTGCCGGCGACTATCGGTTGACTCTGCGGATCCCCGCCTGGTGCAAGGGATATTCCGTTAAGGTCAACGGCGCCGCTGCGGAGGCAGTGATCGAGCGCAATTGGAATGCGGGCGATGTGGTGGAACTGGATCTGGAGATGCCTGTCAGCGTGATCCGATCCAATACCAGGGTCACCGGCAACAACGGAAGAGTCGCGCTGAAACGCGGTCCTGTCGTTTATGCTTTGGAACAGGTGGACCAGACGGTGCCTGTCCGGGAGATGATCCTGGATCTCAATGCCGGATTCCGCCTCGTTCCCGCTCCTGAGGGTCTGCCCGAAGGGACCCTTGCCATCGCAGGAAGCGCAGTCCGCGAATTTTTCAAGGATGACGCTGCCCTTTACACGGATGCCGCCCCTGAAACAGAAAACACCACTTTCACGGCGATCCCCTATGCTCTCTGGCAGAATCGCGGCGCCGGCAATATGGCGGTCTGGGTCCGCGCCCGGTAAATGCAACAGCACTTTTTTTACTCATCCGCTCTGAATCCATCGGGCGGATGAGTTTTTTATATCGTCATTTCCGCGGAAAAAAATGTGTTGCCGTTTTCCAGATTTGAAGTCCGCATTTCGTGTGTTATATTTACCGGATGATGCAAATCAAGGAGAAAAATATGAAACCGATCCGGAAAATCGTTGCAGGTCTTGCCCTTACCGTTCTGCTGCCCTGGGGTGTTTCTGCGCAGGTTGAAAAGATCACGGATGCTGTTTACCGTGACCAGCTTGAAGCGTTGCCGCAGCTGATCGAAGCGGCAAAAAATCCGTATCTCAAAGAACACCTTTCCTCATTGAAGCCGGAAACGATGGAGGAAAAGGCGTTTGTGGCAGCCGTCCGGGTGGCGGCAGACCTGAACTGCAAGCCGGATTTCGCCGGAAAAGTTGCCCATTATGCTGTCCCTGCCATGAGCGAAATGATGCGCCTTCCGGAGGTGTATCCCCTCGATGGCAAAGCCCTTGCACCGGTCCGGATCGTGACGGCACAAGAGGAATACGAACCGGGATCCTTTCAGGTCTATCCGTTGACTGATCTCGGCAAGGTGGAATTCAAACTTTCCGATTTCAAAAATGAAAACGGCACGGTATTTCCCGCAGATCAGCTGGATTTGAAAGTCATCAAGGTGTGGTATCAGAACAAAAATGCGTGGTGGAGTTACTTTGCTGATACAGAACTGAAACTGGTCCCGGAACTGCTGCTGAACGATGAGGATCTGATCAAAGTCGATACCGAAACCGTACAGAATTATGCCCGCCTGACCGAAAAGAACGGCAGGATCTCTTATTTCTGGATGACCGCCCCCACGGAAATCGACAAGCGTTTCGGGATCCAGGCATGGTACCGGGAGTCCGCATTCCACTGTATGACACCCAATTTCCGGGATGCGAAAACCCTGCAGCCCGTAACACTGGAGCAGGGGAAGTTCAAACAGTTCTTTCTGACCGTTCACACCCGGAAGGGACAGGAACCCGGTCTTTACAACGGCGCTGTTTTCATGGTCAGAGACGGAGTTGAAATCGGCACGATCCCGGTTCAGATCCGGGTGCTGCCCTTTGTTCTGCCACAACCCGCCGCATACAGCAATGTGAATAAGCCCTTCCTCGTTTCCTCCTACAACTGCGTGAATCTCAAGATGTTCACCGCACAGAACGGCAATGATATGGAACTGGCGAAGCGGCAGCTTTACAATGTACTGGAAAATCAGGTAAAACACAACCAGACCATGCACTGGATCCCCGGCAGTTCCAGCCTGTATGAACACTGGTTCACGCTGGATGTGATGCGACGCTGCGGAATGCGGATGGATTATGTCATGTGTGGACGCCCGATCCGGATCGGCGACACCCCCATGGATACGGTGCAGGATGCAAAGATCCAGAGCCGTCTCTACCGGGAAAAACTCGGTCCGGATGCCATGATTTTTCTGGAGTACGGCGATGAACCCGGCGTTGGCTGGGTACGCCGGAATCTGAACTTTTTTGAGATCTATCAGAAAGAGGGGCTGGACTTCGCCATCGCCGGAAAGGATCAGGTCTTCTTTGCCGCCGGACATTCCTATCGTTTCTTCAACACCTCCCGTGAGCCGGAGGATCCCACTTCCACCCGCCTGTGGAACGAGGTGGGCAAAACATGGGTCGGCTGGTATGCCATGCAGCATGTGGGCGCAGAAAATCCGGCGTTCAACCGCCGTCAGAACGGGATGGCACCCTATCTTGCGAACTACAGCGCCCTGTGCAATTACGCCCATTAGCTCGGCCCTTACAATGACCGTTCGGATACCTATAAACCCATGATTTACGCTTACGGCTGCGGCGACGGCGTGATCGATACCCTTCAGTGGGAGGGATTCCGGGAGGGCGTGGATGACATCCGCTATGCCACGCTGCTCAAACGGCTCGCGCTGGAAGCGGCTGATTCCAAAGATGTTGCAATTGAGTATCAGGGACGCGCAGCACTGCAGTTCTTTGCGGAGATCGATTCTGCTTCTGCCGATATGAACACGGTTCGGCTGGAGATGATTTCCCGGATCCTCAAACTTAAAAAACTCCTGAACAAGTAAAGGAATGCGAAAAATGATGAGGAAAAAATAGATTGCGTTTGTTACGATGCTCCTGTGCCTGTTTGTTGCTGCAATGAGTTATGCAGAGACCGGAAGTCTGACGGACCGGGTCAGAGATACGGCACTCCCCGCCCTGGACCGGATCCGGGCACTGCAGGAATACTCCCGTTCGCCCGAAGGAAAAAAAGATCCCATGGCAATCGTGACGATTGGGGAACAACTTCTCGCCGGAAAGCTCACTCCCCGGGAATTTGAAGCACTGGTGTGCCGTCTGTTGATCCCCCAGGTGACCCGCACCATGAAACGGCAGGATCTGGCGGAAAAATATCACCGTGCCGTCCTTGCCCGTCCGCAGGTGGATTCGCAGTATAAGATCGAAGCGGTCAAAAACTTGTGTGTGTATCTGGCGCAGCGGAATGATTATGCTGCGGCGTTTCAGCTCGTAAAAGATGCGCTCTCCTTTGAAGGTCTTAAGCCGGAACAGGTCGTTCCGCTGTATAAAATCCATGTCCGACTGTTGAAATGGCAGGGGAAACACGGAGAAGCCGAAACCTTCCTCCGGAGCCGGATCAACGATCAGAACAAAAAAGAAATGCTCATTGCTCTGGCGGAACTCCACTCCTATTTCCGGGATTGGGATAAAGCGCACGCCGTGTATCTGGAGGCGGGATTACCCCGGAAAGCGCTTGCCGTTTATGAGTCCGCCGATCATATAAAAGCCCGTAATTTTGCTCTTAAAGTTCTTGAAGATGAACAGGATTACGATGAACCGTTCCGGGGATCTCTGCTGTATCTCTTCCTGGATCCCGGCCAGGAAAATACTGCCATCCGGAAAAAGTACGCCCACCTGATGAAATATGCCGGCACAGCCCAATACTGGCGGGTCATGTATTCCCTGAAAGGCGCTGCGATCGCCCGGGACTATGACCGGATGTTTGAGATCCTCAACGCCCTGAAAGCACACGAAAATTATACCTTCAGCGAAGACATCGCCAAAATCCTGTTCATTTATGCGCTCGAAAACCGCCGGTTCGATACGCTGTCTGCCCTGAAAACTGAAATTGCCGCAAGCCGGATCAATAAAAAGAGCAAAGATACCCTGCTGATTGCCGCAGATTGTTTTCTGACAATCAAAGAAGACAAGCCCGGTGCATTCCAGGCGTTCTGCAAAGATTACAAGTTCCCGGAGATGGCTCCGAAGGAACGCGCCGACCTGTACCTCGCTCTTGCTTCCTTTGCTCTCAACGGCGGTATGAATACGGTGTCCGCCGAGATCCACAAGGCGTATCAGGATCTTTATAAACATCTGCCCTGTAAGACTTATACCGTTCCTTTCAGCGATAAACCGGTCATGGGTCTCCATGGTTTCCTTTCCCTCAAAAAGATGCCTCAACCTCAGTTCATGGACCGGAAATTCGGCGGCAGTATGGACTTCCTGTCAACAGATGTTTCCACCGGCGAACGCAGTGGCGCAGTCCCGAGCAAAGCGAAGGATGGCGAGCCCTACCGCCCCTCTGAACTGCGGATGGTATGCGATCCGTACGGAATCCATATTCTGTTCCGGGCGTTCGACAGCAAAGCGAAAGCCATCGAAGCCGGGCTTGCCGGAGCGGGCAGTTTTGAGATGTATCTTGCGCCCGGCGGGGATCAGCCCTACTACTGCCCCCTGCCGGATACGGGCAACAGGGCGGTCCAGATCTGGAACACAACTTACAATACCCCCCAGTGGCGGCGTCTGGATGTTCATGGCAAGACCAATTTTGATGTAAGAACGGAAACGGTCTTTACGGAAGACGGTTACTATGTCTATCTGTTTTTTGCGTGGGATAAGTTCTACGATAAACTGCCGGAAAAAGGCGATCTCTGGGACTTTGAGAATATCCACTGGTCCCGCTTCGGCGGTCATTCCTGGAACGGGATCAAGACCATCCACGGAAGATCCAGCTGGGGAAAACTGGCGTTTGAGATCTCCGACGACCAGATGCGCCGGATCAAACGCAACCTGATCGCCAAAGCCCGAAAAGCATATCTGCAGGAGAAACGGACCACCCACACCTACCACGGCGAAGTCGATCGCTGGGCAAAAGATCGTTATGCGGGCGATCCGGACTTTTACAAGGAAAAAGTCGCCCCCCTGATCCGGCAGCTGGATTCCTATCTGCCCCTCGTGACCGTGGAGATGGATGATGCCACCGTGGACAAACTCTTCCACGAGGCCGTTCCCGGCTGGTTCGAGATCCGTTTCAAAATCTCCGATCTCCGGAAGGACTATCTGGAAGAGTCTCTGTTTCCGTAAGTTTCTGCACTCAGAATGTCACGGTGACCATGGCTTCCGGGCGCAGCATGATCCGCAGGTACTGCCCCTGATATTTCAGCTGGAACGCCTGCGGCGATTTTGCATGGTTCCCAAGAACCGCACAATGGGTGCCGTCCGGATTCCGGCAGACGACACAATCAATGTCGTTCAGAACGCAGGGAGTACGGACGCCTTTCAGCAGGACGGCGCCCCGCTTGATACCGGAAAAATGTTTGAACGCATGATACTGGACGCTGGGCGTGACCTGCTTCGTCCGGGAATGGATCTCCACCAGACCGGCGCAATCGAAGGGCCCGAGGTTCGGGTTGCCGTTTTCATCCAGCGCGCAGTTCCAGCCCACGAAAGAGGAACAGCCGTTGTTCAGGGCGCCGCTGATGGTCCGGGACCACCAGAGGATATGGCTTTCCACGGAATCCGGACGCAGGTTCGGGCCTTTCTCCGTCAGCTGGAAATCGGCTTTGAGTTCCGGATATGCCGCACGGATCTCCCGGATCATCTCCGGTTTGCCGGCATAGGGATGCCACGCAACCGCATCGATGTTCTTCCGGACTTCCGGATCGGAAAGAATGTACTTCACCCGTTTCCACCCGCTGTAATTGTGGTCGTGGATCCAGATTTTTGTATCAAGTCCGGCGGCGCGGAGTTTTTCCGGCAGCAGGGTTCCGGCAAGGATCCGTTCAAAGTCGGGGTGCAGTCTGCTCTGGGGCATTCTGCCGCCCTGTTCGGTTTCCGGCTCATTCTGAATGGTCAGCGCATGAATAGGGATGCCTGCAGCCTGATACGCTTTCAGATATTCCACGTAGTAATTGGCGAAGGCTTCCAGATAATCCGCCCGCATTTCGCCGCCGCAGATCTCGCCGCCGGTCTTCATCCAACCCGGGGGACTCCACGGAGAGGAGAAAACATACAGATCCTTTTGCAGTTCAAGCACTTCCTTGACAATGGGGATCAGATATTCCCGGTCACGGTCGATGGAGAAATTTTTCATCTCAATATCGTCCACCGTGTCGTTGTAGCAATAAACTTCCGTGGAGTAGTCGCTGGATCCCACATTCAGACGGGCGATGGAAAGATCCAGACCTTCCGGCGTGAAAAGATCTTTCAACACTGCCTTGCGCTGTTCCGGGGGCAGGGTGTTGAGCATGTAGCAGGCGGCATCGGTCAGAGAAACGCCGAAGCCGAGGATCTTGTGGGATTCCTCCGCCTGATCCAGATCAAGGCAATCCCAGCCGAAGTAGTAATCTTTTGTAAATGGCTGATTTTCACTTTCATAAGTGATGCCGGTGCTGTCGGTGACAAGGGTCTTGATCCGGGTCATTGTGCCGTCTCCTCATGCTGTTTTTCTGTTGCAAATTTTGTACTTTTCAAACTTTCTTCTGTGCTACTATACCGCCAAACCGACTGATTTACAAAGCAGAAAAGAAATAACTATTAGGATAAAAGAAACAGCTGCTATCTCACTCCACAGGCAATTTTGAATGAGGCTTTATCTTCGGAGCGGGTGTGGTCCGGGTAACGGAGGGTGATTCCGCGGTCATGGTCACGGAGAAATCCAGATTGCCGTCAGCGGGAGCGATGGCGGTGAAGGAGATCAGGACCATGCCCCGGTTCGGGGAGTCCAGATCCTTGTTCCGCAGTTCGTCATCGGTCTGGATCAGCCACGGAGCATCGGACGTTTTACGCAGGACCAGTCTTCTGCCGTTCCGCCGCAGGAGCATGGTGCCATCCTCCCGTTCCTCGCATTTTGCAAAGGTGCAGAGCTGCCATTTGACCTTGGAACCGGGCTTCAGACCGGCAAGGGAGTCGGTAACTTTCATACCGCCATCCGGCAGCAGATTGAAGGTGCGGATCGCTTTTTTCGCATCGAATTTGTACGTCCCGCTCAGGTCGATGACCGCCTCGGTATCCGTGACTTTCCGGAAGGTTGCCTTGGCATTGACGTTCTGGCGGTGTCCGTTGATATGCAGGGTGTTATGGCTCTGGACGCCGTAGCGGAACACATTCCAGCGGGTGGAGTTCTGTCCGTAGTACCAGAGAGAGATGCCCTTTTCTTCCAGCACGCCGTACAGGTCGCCGCCCAGATCATCTGCCCAGCGGACACCATTGGTTTCAAAGCAGAATGTTCCGGCATCCATGTGACCGTGGAGGGTGTTGCCGGTGCCGCCTTTCACCGCCAGCCAGGAGGAATTTACTTTGTGACCGGACCGCATGACCGCCACAGGGTTTTCCGCCTCGTTCCCGCTGAAATAGGAAAGAGCGCCTTTGAGGTCCTTTTCCTCCGGCAGATTCATGTAGACCATCAGCAGCGGAACGTGCTGGCTCATGCCGCGCAGGGGCTTATCCGGACGCACTTTCGCATACGTAAGAACCAGTTTCCGTTCGGTCCGGTCGAAGAACTCGGGACGCTTGAAATGATGGGCAAGGAAGGTCATCTCGAAGGAGACGCCCCGGTACATACCGCCATCCGCATGATTGAACCAGTATCCCCTCGGAGAGGTCATTGCCTGTGCGTACTCGCCCGTATGGGAGAAGCCGGGATCAGCGGAAAGACCGAAGTCGGTATCGAACGAGTTGTCCAGCATGCCGATCAGATAACAGAGGTACAGCGTGCC
>JAGAPM010000084.1 GCA_017623265.1 Lentisphaeria bacterium
CCTGCGGCACATGAAGTGCGGGAGGCTTGCGACCGTCAAACCGCTCCCGCGCTCCTGCAGAGCGCAAAATCGTGGGTAAATCCATAACCTATGGGCAAGCCCATAGGCTGTGATCCCGCGCTCCTCCGGAGCGCATCTGAATCCGCCTGCATGGATTGTTTTCAAAGGAATATTTATCAGGACAGTCGCAGCAGATACAGGAAAACAGTTTTGCAACAGCCCCTTTGCATTTTTTTACACTTTTTCAAAGTGAAGCAGCTGAGCGATGTAATCTCTGCCGTCCGGCTTGAGTGTAAGCCCTGCATTCATCAGGAATGCACCGCTGAACACGCTGCCGGAGCCGGTTTCCCGATACATGACATCCGGTTTCAATCCCCGCAGCCGCACGAACCGGGTGCCGGGATGAATGATCTGGCGGAACAGGACATCGATCACGATCGCTTCCGAGCCATCCTTTGCGGAAAATTCCCACTGACAACATCTGCCGTCCCAGGGATCGGCAAGGCGATACTGATCCCCATTCAGCACCAGGTGGTGATACTGATGATACATGGCGCACTGCTGCCGGACAGTCTCCTTTTCCTCATCTGTCATTTTCGTCATATCCAGTTCATAGCCGAAAGTTCCGGCAAGTGCGACCAGCCCCCGGGTTTCCAGCGGCGTTGTCCGTGCTGTTCCGTGGTTGGGGCAGACAGAAACGTGTGCGCCCTGGGCGGAACAGGGATAAAACAGGGAAGTGCAGGACTGGATGAAAAGACGGTCAATGGCATCGGTGTTGTCACTGGTCCATATCTGTGGCGTGTAGAAAAGAATGCCGGCATCGAATCGCCCGCCGCCACCGCTGCATCCTTCGATGAGCAGATCCGGGAATCTCTCCAGCAGTCTGTGATGCAGCTCGTAAGTTCCCAGCATAAACCGGTGGGCAGCCTCTTTCTGACGGTCCGGCGGCAGCAGCGGATTGCTGACCTCTGCCGGCTGGCGATTGAAGTCCCACTTCATGTAGGCGATGGGAGCAGAACACAGAACGGCGGAAATGGTCTCAAACAGATAGTCCACCACTGCGGGGATGCCCATATTCAGGACGAGCTGATGTCTGCCATAGGTCCGTTCTCTTCCGGGTGCAGTAAAGACCCAGTCCGGATGAGCTTTGTAAAGTTCGCTTTCCTCCGAGATCATTTCCGGTTCAAACCAAAGTCCGAAGACCAGCCCTTTCCGGTTGACCTCCTCCGCCAGAGTTTTGAGTGAACCGACTTTCTTCTCATAAACGAACCAGTCGCCCAGAGAACTGCGGTCATTATCCCGGTGTCCGAACCAGCCGTCATCCAGCACAAACATCTCCACGCCGCATTCAGCCGCGCTGTCTGCGATCGCCAACAGTTTTTCCCGGTTGAAGTTCATATAAGTGCCTTCCCAGTTATTCACGAGGATGGGGCGTTCCCGATGCGCCCACCGGGGGCGGATCAGGTGATCCCGGAGCATATCGTGAAAATTCCGGCTCATACCGCCGAGACCATCGGACGACCATGTAAGGATCGCTTCCGGCGTCCGAAATGTTTCACCCGGTTCCAGCGTCCAGGAGAAATCGTCACCGATACCCCCGACGACCCGGGTGCGGAAGAAGGGATCGCCTTCGATCTCAATGGAGAAATTGGCACTGTAAACGAGCATTCCGCCCAGCACGCCGCCATGATCTTCCGTGGCACCTTTTTCCATGAGAGCGAACGCCGGATTGTGGTCATGACCGGAGCTGTTCCGGGAGCTGAAAATTGTTTGCAAGCCGGTGTGCAGCGGCGTGCGGGAAAAGCCGAACCGTTCTCTGCCATAGGAGCCGTGGACCTGTACCAGATCGTAGTCCATATTGTTCAGGTCCAGACAGAAACTCATGGCACGCTCGATGACCACTCTGCCCGCAGAGGCATTGCGGATCAGCATAGACCGGACAATGCAATCCTGTTCCGGAAAGACGGTGTAATCCAGCAGATATTCCACGCCGGTTGCGGGGTCGCGCAGAGTCACTTCCAATGTTTCAACAGAAGGATCATCATTGACCCGGGCATGGGGCAAACCTTCGATCGCCGGACGACCGGGAAAGACTCTTGCAAAGACAAACTGCGGATCCGTACTGTTGCAGCCGAGACTGTCGCAAACGACAACCGAGCTGATCCGGTAGTCGCCAACTGCGTGGGTGGCACATTCCTGCAAAGCAATGTTCCGGCTGTCCTCAATATGTTCCAACTGACGGTACGGCGAGAAGGAAAGTCCGAGAAAATCCCGGTCCAGAGCGTCAAAGGTTTCGGGATCATCGGGCAGTTTTGCGCCATAATAATAGTGATTCAGATAGCCGGAGGGTCCCACGCCGAATGCGTAAGAGGTATGTCCGGTATCCAGTTTGAAGCGGGTTCCTGCTGCATTGATCATAATACTCATAAAAATCTCCTGTTACAGCGGATTGACTTTGCCATCCGGCTGATGTTTTTTCAGATAGTCAAAAATAATGGTGGCGAACTCGATCCCGATTCCGGGGACCCGATCCGCAATGGCTTTCGGGGACGGCGCACGGCGCAGACTCCGGACCGATCCGAACTCCTTGAGAATCGCAGTTTTCCGTACCTCGCCAATGCCGGGGATCTCATCCAGAATGGAGTTGCGGATCGCATCCAGACGAAGATTGCGGTGGTAGGTGATGGCAAAGCGGTGGGCTTCATCCCGGACCGCCTGCAGCAGCTTCAGGGCGCGGCTGGATCGGGGCAGCACATAGGGCGTGGATCTGCCCGGCACATAGATCTCTTCATTCCGTTCCGCAAGACCGATCAGCGGCAGCGGCGGGCATTTCACTTCGATCAGTGCTTCAATGGCACTGCTGATCTGCCCTTTTCCGCCATCCACCATGAGCAGATCCGGCAGCGGCAGCTTCTTTTCCAGCAGATTGGTAAAATGGCGGGAGACCGCCTCCTTCATCATGGCGAAGTCGTTGGAACCGGTAACGGTCCGGATACGGAACCGGCGGTATTTTGCTTTATCCGGTACGCCATTGGTAAAGTGGACCAGACTGGCGACCGCCAGCGTGCCGGAGATATTGGAGATATCAAAGCACTCGATATGATTCGGCAGATCCTTGAGTTTCAATGTTTTTTGCAGATCTGCCACCGAAGCGGGCCCCGGTGCGGAATCCGGCAGCTCCGCATTTTCAAAGGTACGGATCTTCCGGGCGTAAAGGGATTCGATATTGGCAGAAACGTCCCGGTAGAGCGCTGCTTTCTCAAACTGCTGCTTTTCAGCAACTTCTTTCATTTTCAGTTTCAAAACATCCCGTACTTCTCTGATGTCGCCGTTCAGAATGGCGATCAGCTTATCAATCCGTGCCTGATACTCCTCCTCCGTAACTTTTCCTTCACAGGGACGACAGCAGTCCCGGATCGCTCCGGCAAGACAATGCTTCCGGTCCAGAGGTCCCGGTTCCGCCACTTTGCAGGTACGCAACTTCAAATAATGGACCAGAAATTCTGCGGTCATTTTCAGAGCGCCGCCCTTGGGAAACGGTCCGAAGTAGAGACAGGAATCATCCTTTTTGAGCCGTGCCATTTTCAGGCGGGGGAATTTTTCTGCAGGGTCGATCTTGAGCATCAGGTGGCGTTTATCGTCCCGCATCAGGATATTGAAATGGGGAGCATACTCCTTGATGAGATGGGTCTCCAGCACCAGAGCTTCATCCTCGTTGCGGACCGTGATAAACTCCCAGGTCTCAATGGTATTGATGAGCGAGCGCAGTTTGGGGTCGGCACGGTGTTCCCGGGACGGCTGAAAATACTGGCTCATACGGCGGCGCAGATTCGTTGCCTTTCCCACATAGATCACCTTGCCGAAAATGTCACGGTAAATGTAACAGCCCGGCTTCGTGGGGATGTCTCCGGGATAAAAATTGTGCCGTTTCAGGCTCATTCTGCCCCCTTGAGCAACATTCTGCGGAGCATATCCAGCGCCTTTGCTGCAGCGCGTTCGCGGATCTGTTCCCGGCTGCGTCCGAGACGGAACTCAAAGACTTCCGTAACACCGTCGCAAACGATCCCGCAATAGACCAGCCCAACCGGTTTTTCCGGCGTTCCGCCGCCCGGACCGGCAATGCCGGAAAGAGCAATGGCGCAGTCCGTTCCGAACCGTTCGGCAATACCTTCCGCCATCTCCCGTACCGTTTCCCGGCTGACTGCACCGACAGATTCCAGTGTTTCCGGACGCACGCCAAGTGCCAATTCTTTGATCCGGTTGGCATAGGAAACCACGCTGCCGGGGAAGACATCGGAGGCGCCGGAAATATCTGTGATCATCTTTGCGACCAGTCCACCGGTACAGGATTCCGCCGTTGCAACTGTAAGGCCCCGGCGTTTGAGCAGACGAACCACATCGCCGGCAATGCCGTCAGAACCTTCCAGCACATCGTTTCCGAACTCCGAACGGACCTCCAGCGTGGCGTCTGCCAGGATGTCCATATCCGGGGAGTTGAGGAACAGTTTGACATATTCATGGGTGGCGCAGTAGGCGGCAGTCAGCGGGTGGGTCTTCGCCAGCATGGGCAAAATCCGTTCCTCCACTTCCGATTCCCCCACACCACAGATGTAGAACAATTTGGTATAACAGCGTTTTTCCGCCCGTTCCATGATCAGCGGCAGAACATCTTTCTCAAACATGGGCTGCAGTTCAGCGGGAGGTCCGGGCAGCAGGACAATCATTTTTTCCGGAGCTTCCGGAGGATGGATCACCAGCCCCGGCGCTGTACCGAACTGGTTCAGGATCACTTTGCAGCCCTTCGGGACAAGTGACTGGTTCAGCACCCGCCCTTCCGGTTCCCCGGCATGACGCTGTTTCCAGTAGCGGCGGATCGAAAAGACCACACTGCCATCCTGTTCCAGCGGCAGAGAGAAAAGGCGGGCGATGTACTCTTTGGTCATGTCATCGGCAGTAGGTCCGAGCCCGCCGGAAGTAATGACGATATCGCAGGTCGTCAGAGCAGTTTTGACAGCGTCAGCGATGGCAGTGCCGTTATCCCGGATCTCAGCAGCATGATCCAGCGTCAATCCCTGTTCCAGCAGTTTGCTGCCGATAAAAGAAAGATTGGTATTGACCGTAGCCCCTTTGAGCAGTTCATCCCCGATACAGAGTAAAGCGGTTTTCATAAGTTTCTCCATTCGTTTTATTCTTTTCTAATGCGTAATATAACACGGGTTTTTGTGATTGCAAGGCTTGAAAAAGAATCAAAACTGTGTTACTGTAAAAGATCAACAGATACCTACATGGAGAATGGATCAATGGATAATTTTCTGAAAGATATTTTTGCAAAATCCACCGAACAGACAAAGTATCGCTACTGGATGATCTCGGATCTGCAGCAGGGCGATCCCCGTTGGGCAGAAGCGTATATGACCACCGCCATGGATGATATGAACGCCATGCAGGTGGAAAAACTGAGTGGAATCTGTTATCTGGGCGATGCCGCCGAAGGCAGAGATCCGGAGAAAATCAAAATCATGCTGGATATGCAGATCAGACAACTGGAAAGTCTGAATGTACCGATCTATTATGTGATGGGAAATCACGAGTTCGATTATTATCACCAACTCAACGGCGAGAAAAAACAGCCCGTGATCCCATTCTATGAAGCAGTGAAGGGACGGAAACTCTGGCATGTAGTGCCGGATCAGGAAACATTCTGGTTCACTCACGAAACCGAAGATTTTATTTTTCTCTTTTTCTCCGATCACGCATCAAAAGACGGCTCCTGGTGCGCCGCACACCAGTTCCTTCCACCACCGGAACAGCCCTACCCTCATACAAAAGAAGTCTGGCAGGCAGTAAGAGATCAGTTCGCAGATTGCGGCAAGCCCGTTTTCACCTTCGCCCACTGCGCATTTCCCGGCGGTAACCGACCGTCACAATATTTGGAACAAATCCTGCCGCTGCCGGATAATTTCCGTGCTCATTTCCACGGTCATTCCCATATCGGCGACGGTGCGTGGGGCGGAAAAGATCTGTACCGTCAGGTGGCTTGCGTGGATGATCACCCCCAGATGCAGTTCAATATTTCCTCCCTCGACCACATGCGCGGGACAGCCGTACGAAGCGCTTTCTTCGATTACTACGGAGATGGACAGTACGGCGTGTTCTTCCGGGATCATACCAACCGGCGGTGGGAACTGTGCAATATCTCCACCCACGATGCCAAAAGCTCCGATATCCCGGACCGGTATAAATAAAAATAAAACCGGAGGACCGCAACAACGGTCAGAGCGCGGCGCAGGTCCGCCCGGTACTGCCGGGCGAACCTGCTTTTTTGTGTGCGGC
>JAGAPM010000085.1 GCA_017623265.1 Lentisphaeria bacterium
ACGGGTATTTCCTTTCATCTGGAGCGTGGAGAATTGCTGGCACTGGTGGGGGAAAGCGGTTGCGGAAAGAGCATCAGTTGTCTTGCGCTGACCCGGCTGCTGCCTCCTGCGGCGCGGATCTCCTCCGGCGAAATTCTTCTTCAGACGGCTGATGGAACGGTGGATCTGCTCAAACTTTCGAAAGCGGAACTGCGGAAGATCCGTGGTGGTGAGATCGCATACATTTTTCAGGAACCGGCAATGTGTTTGAATCCGGTCATGCGTGTCGGTGATCAGATTGCAGAGGCGATCGAACTGCACTGTCCGGACATTGCAGATCCCGCGGCGGAAGCGGTGGAACTGCTCCGTCAAGCTGGGATCCCGGAACCGGAGACCCGTTCCCGCCAGTATCCGCATGAAATGTCCGGCGGCATGCAGCAGCGTGTGATGATCGCCATGGCGTTGGCAAGCCGGCCCTCCATTCTGGTGGCGGACGAGCCGACAACAGCGCTGGATGTGACGATCCAGGCACAAATTCTGGATCTGCTGGCAAAACTCCGGAAGGAGCGGGACATGTCCATCATCCTTGTGACTCACAATCTCGGGATCGTAGCAGAGCTGGCGGACCGGGTGGAAGTCATGTATGCGGGAAAGATCGTGGAAGAAGCCACGGCGCGGGATCTCATCTCATCGCCGTTCCATCCGTACACGAAAGCACTGCTGGCGGCGGTTCCGGTTCTCGGTGAAAAGAAGAAGGAACTGAAAACGATCCCGGGGATCGTGCCTGCGCCCGGAGATTTTCCGGAGGGATGCCGTTTCAGTGACCGCTGTTCTGCAGCCCTGCCCTGCTGTACAAAAACAGTACCGCCGCAGATCCGGCTGAGTGAACAGCATTTCTGTTCCTGCCATGCTGTAAAACCGGAGGAGGACTGAAATGATCCGTCCGGAAGACCAGACCGCTGCACAGAAACTGAAATCGGCGAGCCGGGATCTGATGCCCATAATCGCCGTCTGTATCTCTGCCATCGTATTGACGCTGGTATCCGTCACGGTTTACAAGTTGATGATGGGACATACCAAAGAAGCGGTCGATCTGCAGCCTACGCTGCTGGAAAAACGTTACCTTGATATTCTTGTCCGTGCGGAACGGCACCTGCTGGACGGCAATCTGGAAGCGGCGGAAAAAGAATATATTTCAGCCCGTGATCTGGCAGAAAAAGAAAACGGCTCAACCATTCTCCGGGCGGAACTGGAATTGCGTCTTGCCAATGTAATGCTGCGACAGCGGCGTCCGGAACGGGCAGAGAAACACATGCAGAAAGCGGCAAACCATCTGCGGAACACGCAAACGACAGTGACAGATCAGCTCCTTCAGCTTCAGAAGATCATTGCGGAACAGAAAGCTGCTGCGGAACAGAAAGCTGCTGCGGAACAGAAAAAAGATACGGTAAAGGATCAGATGCCATGAGCAACATACACATGCTTTCAGAAAATGTCTGGAACAGGATCGCCGCCGGGGAAGTGGTGGAACGGCCTGCCTCTGTTGTCAAAGAGCTGGTGGAAAACTCTCTGGATGCGGGAGCGACCAGGATCATGGTATCCGTGGAAGATGCCGGCAGAAAACTGATCTCTGTCACAGACAACGGCAGCGGCATGGATGAAGATGATGCCATGCTGTGTTTTGAATCCCACGCAACCAGCAAGATCCGCAACGAGGAAGATATTTTTGCGATCCAGTCCTTCGGATTCCGGGGGGAAGCGATCCCCAGTATAGCCTCCGTTTCCAAGATGTCCATCCGTACCCGCCGCAAGGAAAGCAGCAGTGGTTTTGAGGTGGTCGTTCACGGAGGAAAATCCATCAACGCTTCACCGGTTGGCTGCGCACCGGGCACAGAAGTCATGATCCGGGATCTGTTTTTCAATCATCCCGCCCGGAAAAAATTTCTCAAGACCATCGCCACGGAAGAACGGCACATTGTGGAATGTATGACCAATATCTCCCTTGCCCATCCGGAAGTCTCATTTGAACTGAAACTGGATGGCAGGACCGCATTTTCCACTCCCTCCTGCAAAGACCTGCTGCCCCGGATCCGGGAAATTTTCGGCAAGACCTGCGCAGACGCACTGATCCCGGTCCGCTCCAACGATCCTTCCGCTCCGTTGCAAGTCTGCGGTTACATCTCCACCCGGGACTATACGAAAGCCAGCCGGGGCGAACAGCGGGCATTTGTCAACGGCAGACCGGTGGAATCGCCTTCGGTCTTCCGGGGGATCCGGGATGGTTTCGGTCCGATGCTGGAAAAAGGAAAATATCCGGTTGCGATCCTCTTTCTGACCATGGATCCGGGCTTTGTGGATGTGAATGTGCATCCGGCAAAACGGGAAGTCCGGTTCCGGGACGATTTTGCAGTGACCGCAGTGGTCCGGTCTGCCGTAACAGCTGCGCTCCGGGCAGCGGATCCGGTGATTCCACAACCGGAACGACCTGCCCAGCCATACCATTCACCCTATTTTCCGGTGGGAGATGCCAAAGAACTGCCCGGCACAAAGACGGCACAATCGCTCTATCCGGATTTCCGTCCGGGGGAAGATCTGCCGCGCCCGACGGATTATACCGATCTGGGCATGCTCATGAAGCAGGCGCTGGTGGAATACCATGTACAAGGCTCTCCGCAAAGCACACCGGAACTGACCACGCTTTCCGAACTGATAAAAAAACAGGAGCCGGCACCTGCTGCACCTTCCGATCCTGTCCGCTATTTTGAACTCACTCCGGAAACACTTCCCGAACCGAAACAGGAACCGGATGTGCTGCCGTTCCCGCAGGATGATCTGCATGACTTTCCATCGGCACAGAAGACGCAGGACCAGATGCTTTTCGATTCGTATAAACTGCGGGTGCTGGGGATCATGGAAAATTCTTATATCATCGGCGTCATCGCCAACGGGCTGGTACTGATCGACCAGCATGCAGCCCATGAGCGGGTCCTCTTTGAAAAGATCCTGCGGGGAACGGATGGCTCTCTTTCCCAGAAACTGCTCTTCCCCATTACGATCGAACTCTCCCGGGCGGATATGCAGTTTGTCATCCGGAACATCCGGGAATTTGAAAAAACCGGATTCGAGATCGATCCGTTCGGAGATCAGACCGTGAAACTGAATGCCATCCCCGCCGCCCTCTCTCAAGACAACGCCGGCGGAATGTTTACGGACATGCTTTCCCGTCTTGCCGAACGGGGATCCGCCCAGCATCTGCAGGTCCATGCCATTGCCACGGCGGCATGTAAAGCGGCAGTCAAGGCAC
>JAGAPM010000009.1 GCA_017623265.1 Lentisphaeria bacterium
CGGTGAACAGCATCATACCCAAAGCCGGCAGCCACGCTTCCTGAATGAAGGTACGGGGCAGTTCCGCCACATTGGCAGGCGCATACCATTCGGGAAACTGATCCAGCAGACCGAAGGAGGTTGCAGCTTCGCTTCGCACCATGAATTGGCGGAAGATCAGGTCAATATTACCGCTGGAGATCACAGCCCCTGCCATATAGAACAGGATGAAGATTTCCGCCTTTTTCAAGGTTGCGTTGGCGCGTTTTGCCAGTTCGATGAAGAGGATCACCGTCACCCACTGAGCAGCGGCACCGATCCCCACACCGGCGATCAGCTGCATATAGACTGCGCCGGGGATCATCACGATTGCGATAAAGATCGCACCGAAGAATGCAGAAAGTGTAAAGCCGTCATCGAAGTGCGAAGGCACTTCCATCAGGTTCTTATATTCCTGTAATTCTTTGTCAAGTGTGTGTGCCATTTTATGCCTGCTCTCCTTCCGCATTTGCAGCGTTGTTCAAGTTCTTCGCTGCAAGTTCCCGATAATGCATCACCGTTTCCACCGGCAGGGAACGCCACAGGAGGAACTGGTTTCTGATTTCACCAACGAAACGGGTGTTACCGCGCAGCCATGCTCCCTTGGAGCCGTCTCTGCGGATGATACGCACCGTCACAACATCAATTCCTTCGATATCGGAAGGAGCTGAATACATACTCATCTCTTCTGCAACACCCAGGTCAAATGGCGCAAGGGTGAAGTCTGCGGTCAGCATGTAGCCGTCCGTCAGTTCGTTCTTGCCGTGAGTGATCCGGATATTGGAGGCGGCAAAGCTGCCGAGAGAGCTGTCTGCATGGTTGGCAAAGTGTTCGCTGATGAACACCAGAATACCGCCGAAGTCCACACGGGAAACCGTGAAGGGGAACTGGAAGCAGAGAATATCGCCATCCGGCGGCGGCATTTTCCATTTTCTTGCGACATCCGGGCTGGCGGCACGACCTGCCTTGATGGCAGGATAGATCGTGGAGAGCAGAACGATCGCCATAACGATCAGGATCGTGTAGACCGTAGTCATGGAGGAGAAGTTCATCTGGGGTGCTTCCAGCACGCCGCGTTTTGCCAGTGCCGTCAGAACCGCGTTGGTGACCTGGCTGAGCAGATACCCGCCGAGACCGCCGATCACAGCGTAGACGCTGGATTCTGCGAAGAACAGGCAGCTGACATCTTTCGGGGAAAGCCCCAGCGCGCTGAAGGTGAAGATTTCCCGTTCGCGGTCGGCAATGGAGCCAAGCAGCGAGCTGAGGATGATCAGTGCGCCCAACAGCAGCGGTACCAGCAGGTTGCTGAGACCGGATGCTTCAAAGACCGGAGCCATGAAGTGCCGTTCCACACCGTTGGATGCGGTGTTGGAGTACACAATACCGAAGGTGACTTCTGCAATGTCGGTCGCATCCTTGCGGATGTCGATTTCGCTGCTCTTCGGGTAGAAGAGGACGGCGTTGACAAAGCCGTTGACCTTCTTGGCGGTTTCGTAGTCCGTCAGCATGGTCAGATCCGGGGAACTCCAGATGAAGTTACTGGCATCCACATAAGAGCTGTTCAGCACAGCAAAGATACTGGATGCTTCAGCCGTTGCGGTCTGATTGAAGTTCGGCGGGGTGACCTTACCGTTGTCAAGGTAGGTGAAGTCATCCAGATCCTTCGCCTCAAAGATACCATCCAGACGGACCGGCATGGTTCTGAGGAAGAAGATGTCGCCCACCTTCAAGTTCAGAGATT
This sequence comes from Lentisphaeria bacterium, assembly GCA_017623265.1. Taxonomy (GTDB): domain Bacteria; phylum Verrucomicrobiota; class Lentisphaeria; order Victivallales; family UBA1829; genus SIG77. The sequence goes on from JAGAPM010000009.1 coordinate 1,760, forward strand.
CAGCTCTGACTTTGGAGAGGTAAACTCCGGGAACCGGATCTGCAGCCGGAGCAACATACTTGGTTCCGTTCTTTTCCGCTTCTGCTTTTTTCTGCAGTTCAGCAGCTGTTTTTTCTCTCAGTTTCACCATCAGTTTGCCCAGTTTTTCGGAGCAGATGGTTTCTTCCGGTTCAAAGCCGACCACCGCATCCAGTTCAATCGTCTGCGGCAACGGTTCACCATCTTTCATTCCGTGGAATGCCGGATTGTAGATGACGTTTGCCTGATTGGGATAGGTGGGAAGCATATAGAACGGGGAGTTGTAACTCGCCGAACGGAAGAACACATGGTAGTCATCCTTATAGAGTTCCTTCATGGAGCGGCAGAGGGGTTCCAGCAGGTCCACATGCTGCGGCAGGAAGGATTCGATACGCTGTTCACCGGAGCCGCTGCCCATGTAAACCGGTCGCACATAGGTAGTGGAGTCGAAGGAAGCGAAGGAGATGATCGTGAAGGTCAGAAGCACGACCGTCAGAATGGTCAGAAGAGTCTTGACCGGACGGTTTCTCATGCTTGAGACACCGATCATAATCGCCGCCAGCAGCATGCTGTTTTCCGAGTTGACACGGTGTGCAGAGGTGTCCATCCCCTGCATGGCGAGCAGTTCCGATTTGAAACGGCTCATCACAATGTAGATCACCATGACGCTCATTACGATGATGAAGAACGCAATGAAGATGATCATGGGAGACTGGGACATGGCGAATGCCGGGTGCGTGAAGTACAGCATCAGGAAGGTGCCGATGAAGAAGATCAGAATCCATGCCATCTGCTTGTAAATGTTCGTTGCGCCGACAAGCAGCCGTTCCAGAGCAAAGGAGAACGGGATCGTCAGGATCAACAGGATCAGCACACTCTTGACCAGGTCGTTGATCAGGTTTTACAGCGGTCTGTATGCCTGAACTGCCAGCGTCTGCCCGAAGATTTCATGGGCTCTTGCGAGGTTCAGATTACCTTCTTTATGGGCGGCATCTGCTGCCTGTCTGTGCTGTTCTGCCTTATCATGGTAGAGTTCCACAACGCTGTTGAAGATGTTGCGGCTGTGGAGTTTTTTCAGACGCTGCAGGTTCAGTGCAATGGTGTTGCCGATCGCCACCCGGTTCACGTTCAGATTTTTCAGTACTTCCGGTTCAATGGAGATACCATCGCCGGTCGGCACTTCATCCGTCACATTACCCAGCATGAAGGTTTCGTTGGTGAAGTAAAGTTTGGATTTGATGTTTTTATCTGCGTACGCGTAACCGTCACCGGTCGCCACACGGGCGTAGGTTTTGGAATTTTTGAATGCGCTGTCCGTGAAACCATTGACCAGGCTCAGGGACCCGGCGAAGTTGGAGGTCAGCGGCGCGTAGGGGTAGAAGTGGGGACCGCCGTATGCACGGAAGAGCTTCGTTTTGTCTGCAGAGGAGTTCATGTATTTCACATGGCCGAATTCATTGAATCCGATGGAGCCGCAGTGGATATTGAAGTTTTCTCTGCCCCATCTGCCGCCGCCGGTGAGCAACGGCATGGTGGTATAACCGATCTGATTGAGCTGTCCCATCGCAGCCATGGAGAAACCTGCCATGGGCAGAATACGGTCGTATTCATTCTGCTAGATAAGTGCGATACAACCGGCTGCAGGTCCGTCGATTTCCTTGCCGTCTTCAGAGAGAATATTGAACTGTCTGCCCTGAGGACTGCCGGTGTAATAGTAGTTCACGATGTCATCGTACATCTTGGAGGCTTCGAACATCGTGGTCATTGCCTTATCCGAGAAAGAGTCATCGTTGGCGAGAACGGTGAACATTTCCGTCATGACCGGAACCAGTTCCTTGAGACTGTTGACATCCTGCTTGCCGGGCATTTCATCAAAGTCATACTTGTTGGAAAGGCTGCGGAGCGTGGTGGAGAAGGTTTCCGCCAGCGGCAGAGATGCTGCATGAGGCAGATAGACCAGCGAAAGGCTGCTGAGTGTATTGACTGCACTGCTGCCGGTTCCAAGACTTTCTTTGAAGAACTTCTTCTGTGTCAGCGGCATATTTTCCATAGACACTTCGAATTTTTCAAAGAACTTTCTGTAGTTTGCCGGTTCCAGCGTGTGGGAGTAGTGCAAGGCTTCGTACGTTCTGGTTGCAAAGAAGAAGGGATCGGCAGCAGATGCCAGGTCGAAGTAATAGATCCCTCTCAGGCTGTATTTGGCAGTTGCATCGGCAATGTCGATCCAGCCATCACCCATGCGGATGGAGAGATTCAGTTCTTTTTCCCGCTGTTCCAGCGTGTTCCGGATCCCTTGAGCAAAGGACGCAAGAAGTTTTCTTTCCGTAGGCGTTTTGATCATGCGTTCATTGATCAGACGGCGCATGTTCGCCACATCCTTTTTGGCAACATCAAGATATTCTTTTTCCTTTGTCAGAGCATCGATCTGCTTCTGCTGTTCGGGTGTGATATCTTTCAAAAGACGCAGTTTGCGGAGCTGCACGTTGATTTCTGCAAGACGGTAGTTCTTGGCATTGTAGTCCTTGATCACTGCCGTTCTGAGAAGCAGACGGACCGCACCGTTGGTCGGAAGCTGCGGATCGCCTTCATCGCCGTTCCGGAACTCTTTCTGCAGTTCATCATAGCTTTCGATCAAACCGTAGTATTTTGTTTCCAGTTCTGCTTTTTTCTTGGCGTCAGCCGTCTTGGAAATTTCGCTTTCAACCGACTGGATCTCAGCAAGGGTGCTATCCATTTCGGCTTTCAGCGTTTCCAGCTTTGCATCCGGCATCTTGGTGCTGAAGATCATCGCGAAATACACGATCAGCGCAATACCCGCCAGACAGACCCAGCTGCCCCATGTAAAGTAGCGCTTCGCGTTGAATTCAACTTTTTCAGTCCGTTTTTTCACAATCAATGCAAGGAGGAAAAGTCCGCAGGCAAGAATCAGTACACCCAGTGCAACGCCGGCGTACTTGGTATAATCCTTTACCGTATATTCGGTTTTGCCGCGCACGATCGGTGCGGGCGTTTCCAAAATGCTCAGTTTTACTTTGTTGTCTGCAATTTCCTGTTCGAAACCGGATTTGTAAACCGGGATCGCCGGCGGATTGGCGGCATCATTTTTTCTCTTGTAGACGGGGTAATAGAAGAAGCGCAGCCCGTCATAAGCATTGAAGGAAGAGCCGTAGAAGACAACGAAAACGGAGTTGTCCAAATTTTTCTTCGAGAGATTGACGGCAGTTTCGGCGAGGAGCGCAACGTTTTCCAGCTGTCTTTCACCGGCAACGACACCGGGGACTGTACCGAACGTATCAAGTCTCGCGTTCAGGAAAAGCGCTTCCGAACCGGACCCCTTGATTTCAGTCCAGAGGTTGATCCCTTCCACCTGTTTCCAGCGGGAGTGGCAGAGCAGAGATGCTTTCGGCAGTTTTTCAACGGCGACATCCGGCGTTGCATCAAGCATGCCGTGTTTTTTTGCTTCATCGCGTGTAATGTAGAAGTAGGGGAAAGCAATGTGATACTGGCTGAGGAATTTTGCAACATCCCACTGCGTGGCTTTGTCATTTCCAACAAAGATGATCGCCTTTGCACCTTCCGGGAAGAAGACTTTGGGATAATAGTTTTCACCCCAGTCCATCAGAACGATCTTGCCGTCGACATGACCGAAATCATTGCGCTGCAAGCGTTCGTTATTGATGTAGACCAGTGGACCTTCCAGCGCTTTCTCGCCTGTGGAGATCAGGGCTGCGTTGTTCGGTGCCAGCGGATAAAACTCAACCGGTTTTCCGTTGACCTGAAATTCCTTTTTGATAATTTCCGGGACCAGTGTCGGGTACGTCTGCCGGTTCAGGGCGATTCCCTGCGCGCGGAAGGCTTTTTCAAGAGATTCAACCGCCTTCAGATATTCCGGAGAGCCGGGAACCCGGTGGGGCAGGGCGGCAAGATCTTTCTTGATCGTATCATAAATGGAAACCGCGGGTGCGGCATCAGCTTTCTGTTCCTGCTGCGCCTGAAGGGAAGTCATCAGTCCCGCACAGCACAGGATCAGGGGAAGGAATTTTTTGAATTTCGTCATCATACTTTGAGCTCCTGTCCGTCTTTTCTTGCAATCTGGGCGCGACGGATATCAACTTCAGCACTCAATTCGATCCGGTCGATCAGACCGTCACTGAGCCAAAGCATTCGATCGCTCACCGTAAGCATGTTATGGTCGTGGGTAACGCAAACGACAGTAACGCCGTCGTTTTTATTCAAATCGTAGAGAAGATTGTGAACATCTTTCCCCGTCTTGAAGTCCAGGTTGGCAGTGGGTTCATCGCAGAGGATCAGAGACGGGTCGTTCGCCAGAGAACGGGCAATGGCAACACGCTGCTGCTGACCGCCGGACATTTCTTTGGGTCTGTGGTTCCAGCGTTTTTCCAATCCGACACGTTCCAGAAGGCGCATACCTTTCTTACGTGCGTCTTCGGGACTCTTTCCTGCAAAGATCATGGGCAGGGTCACATTTTCCAGCGCAGTCATGACCTGATTGAGGTTGAACTGCTGGAAAACGTAGCTGATCTTGCGGCAGCGGAGAAACGCCAGTTCCGAAGCCTTGAGCTGTGCCATATCCACTTCATCAATGAAGATTCTGCCGGCAGTGGGGGTATCAAGCGCTCCGATCATATTGAACAGAGTCGATTTTCCGGACCCGGAAGGACCCATGATACAGATATATTCCCCGCGGTAAATCTCCAGGGAGATATTTCTGAGCGCATGCGTGACTTCCGCCCCGCGGTGATAGGTCTTTTCGATATGGTGTACGCGCACCAGGACCTCTTTACCTTTCGCATATTCTACTGGATCGTAAGGCATATTGTTATCCTCTCCTCAAAATTATTCCACACGCATTGCTTCCATCGGTGCCATACGGGCTGCTTTCGCAGAGGGGTACAGCGAGGAAAGCACAGAGAGCAGCACACCTGCAAGCAGGGAGAACAATGCTGCTAAACCGATCATACTCCAGTCGAACGAGGCGAAAACGCGGAGTCCGACCTGGAATACCGAACTGGACAAAGCAACGATGAATCCGAGGACAAGACCGATGATACCGCCGATCACGCCCTGAATCATTGCTTCAAGAACGATCTGAATCAAAATAAAGGAGTCTGTAGCTCCGAGACATTTCAGCGTTGCAATTTCACGGAACCGTTCCGTAATACTCATGAGCATGGCGTTGGTGATCCCGACCACGCAGACCAGGAAGGAAAGGCACATCAGATAAATCTGATCCGGGGTAAAGCCCTTTGCATCATCCAGCGTATTGATGTCGAGCTGGAGTTCCAGTTTTTGCAGTTCTTTCTGAATATCATCATTTTTACGGATGGATTCAAGATCGGTCCGGGGGATGAGTTTCAGCTGATCATCCGGAAGATTCTGCACTTCATCCGGATTACCGCCAAAATAGATCACATGCTGCAGTTCACGCAGTTTTCTCTTCTGCTGGCTGGGCGCTTCGTTGAACACGCGCCACGTTTTGTTGGTGTCAAGATGAGCAAGTTTTTCATCCATACGGCTGTACTGGTTTTTGCCGTAGACCTGACGCCATCTGATACGGTATGCTTCATCGGAAAGGAGCGTTTTAACTTTATTGGTACGCTCCTGAACATCCAGATAATCCACGATCATTTTTGTTTCATCATCTGTGATGAAAACATTCAATGCCGCCAGTTTGTCACGCCATTCCGGATTGATTTTCTTCTGTTCATTCAGAGAAAGCAGATGAGCCGCAAGGACCTGTCTCTCCTTCAGTTCTTTTCCATTTGCTGTCCGTGCGGGGAACGCTTTGCTGTTCCGTACTGCCTGCAGCTTTGCAAAAGAATCTTTCAGTTCTTTCCGGTATGCCTTGTAGGCGTCAAGATAGGTCTTCAGCTGATCTTCACCGCCGGGGATCCGGATCCCGCCGAGTTCGCGGGTCTTCTTCATGAACTCATCGAATGCGCCTTCTTTCAGAAGCATTTCCAGCTGGGCGGAATCTTTGTTCTGTCCGAAGAGTGCTTTGCGTTTCCCGAAGGGCAGTTTTTCAAAGAAGCGGAGATAAATCATTTCCTGAGCGGCGTTATCAACAAATGCCTGCATCTGTTTCTGATCCTTGCCGAGCATTTTTGCCAGACGATCGAAATCGCCGGGGCTCTTTCTGGCATCGACCAGCATGGAGACAAAGTCTTTTTCCGTGATCGATGCGTAAAGCATATTCAGAATACGGGCAGCTTTGCGGTTTTCAAGGATCTCCTTTTCCACCCCTTCCTTGACCGAGTTTCTGAAAATATTGCTGCACTGCAGGAACATAAAGAACGCAACAGCCAGAATCACCACGCTCAGGGTGAGCAGTGAACGCATAAAACGGTGCCGGATACTGCTGATACAGAAATCCAATGTTTCGGCAAAGGTCATTTGCCTTTGTTTTTTGATAATGATTTCTTCCATGATTACACCTGATAGCTGATGGTGGAGGGATTCTTGGTAATGAGATAGAAGATCAGCCCGCTGATGATGAACAGACCGGAAGCTGCAACTTCACCAAAGATCAAGCCGAGGAAAAGCGGCTTCATTGTGATATAGTTCTTTTCACCGCCGAGCTTGACAATGATGGTTCTGAGAAGCCACCCGAGCAGGAAGCTGAACCAGATCACGTTCGCCGGACCGGTATTCCAGATACAGAAGATCACCGCATGGAACGGCCACCAGAGGAAGCGGGTCCGCATGAAACCGGTGAAGAATACTGCTGCAATACCGAGAATGAAATATACCACATAATTGATCTTTTCAGGTTCAATGGATTTGATTCTTTCCCCGATGCGGGAGAAATCAAAGGCGCCTTTGAAACGATCCTGCCACGTGGATTCAGCCGTGTAGACCGGATCTGCCAGCTGGGCGTTATTGCTCAAATGTTCGATTTCAGAGTAGGAGTCTCTGACACCCAGAGACCACTCGGTCTTCTGCGTATCTTTGTTGTTGCCAAGGCTGTAATACTGCCAGAGGTGCATGAAGAACGCCACACCGAAGGCGACAAAGATCGAGATCATCACAATCATACCGACGCGGCGGAGTTTGACACCGGCATCGTTGGTCACTTTCATACCGGTGGCGACATAGGGCATCATGAGCTGTTTCATGTCGCTGCAGAGAACACCGCTTGTCTGACCGGAAGCCATCAGGTTTTCCGGACCGAGCGCCAGACCACCGAACACTTTTGCAAGGAAGGAGTTGGGCATGAAGGGGGATGCCATGAGCGGAATACCGGCTTCACAGACAATTCTTGTGAAGACCAGATACATCATGATCAGCAGCAGCGTTGTTGCGGATGCCATGATAATATCCATGCCGAAGAGCGTGAACATGAATACCAGGAAGAGCGCCGTGAAGATAAAAAGTCTTGCACCGAAAACGGCGCCTTGATCTTCTTCCGAAACCCGTTTCCAGGCGATCGCCTTCCAGAAAATCGAACCGTAATATTTTCTGCCGAGAATGATCATCATGATCACAAACGCCAGATAAGCACCTGCGCGGAAGACCTGATTTTCCATGCTGGAGGGAGCAACACCGGTCGCTTCATAAACTTCCGTTGCGAACAGCAGATAAACAAAACCGTTCAGACCGACGCTGAGGCTGAGTGCCGGAGCGAGGAAGTAGGCGATCCCCACGATCAGGAACATGATCTTCACCGCACCGAAAATGCCGGCACAACCGGTCTGTCCGATGATGGGGAAGGTGTCGCTGAGTCCGGAGAGCATATAAGTCATCTGGATCGGCTTGAACTTGGTATTGGGGTCGGAGGCTTGCGCAAAGTTGTAAAGATGTATAATAAGGACAAAGAGGAAGGACATCCAGAAAAGTTTGGAACGGAAGATGTCGGCAAAGCAGTTTTTGGGATCTTTTTTCTCAAACAGGGATTGAGCAACTGTTGCCAGAGGATAAGTCAGTTTTTCGTTCCGGATCCACTGACGGTGAACGATCATCAGCATGGCGAGAGACATGAGTGCGACCAGCAGGATCACGATCCCCCAGTAGATCAGGGGCATTTCCCATGCAGACCAGGGCACATCGCCGAAGGGCAGCCATTCGCCGATCCCGGTCTGGAACTGGGCAATGTTTTCGCCTTTTTCCGGAAGCGTATCGTGGTTCAGGTAGTCACCGATATGTTTTTCCTGCCAGGAACGGTTGCTGGAAAGCGTGTGAACTGTCATGGCGGACTGGGTTGCAAACTGTTTCATCCAGCCGTACCAGGCGAAACCGCCGGCGGTAAGAGTCATGACAAATGCAACAGCCAGCTCCCCGATGTTCATTGCCAGGCGGGGAATGTATCTGGTGCAGAATGGATTCCACAACAGACAGATCAGGAAGAAGTAGAAGTAGATCCCGATCCCGAGCTGGTGATTCAAAATTGCCTGTTTTGCGATGGTCGGGCTGAATTGACTGCCGCCGGCGATCAGAAGGATGCCGATCAATCCGGCAATGATCGCTTTCGGCGTAAACGCCCGCGTTTTTTCTTTCTCGATGTTTCCGTCCATTAGTCTTTCCCTGTCAAATGTGTATGTCTGGGCACTTCTCATGCCACGGGCATGCGAATATTTTATATAATATCACAATTTCTATTTTTTTCAACCAGAAAAGGCGAAAAAAAACGAAAAAAACTTGTGTGCCGGAGGGAGATTTCCGGTACACAAGCGTTAATACACGGTGAGTGGAAAAAATCTTACAGTTTTTGCTGACAAAAATATGTTTTTTGCAGATTTCCGGAGTTATTCCGCTTTTTCCGGGGTGCCGGAGATTTCCAAAACCTTGAGGATGGCTTTTTCCACATCTGCGCTTTTGTTTGCTTTTTTGCGCTCTGTTTCCGCTTTCAGGCGATCAAGGCGTTCCTGCATCTGCCGGATCCGGTTTTCATGGGACCGGATCTGCTTTTCTGTGAAGTTCAGATGCCGGTCAAACTGGGTCGTGATCTTTGTCCGGAGTTCCTGTTCAAGCTGTTTTTTTGCCGCTTCATCGGCAGCTGCATGATAACGCTTGCCGATGGCGATCAACTCCTGTTTGTGGGCTTCAAATTTTTTCTTCCAGTATGCCCGGGCATATTCCCGGAATGCTGCCGGATCTTCCCGGAACAATTTTTTCAGCTGATTCTTTTCTGCATCAGGCAGCTGTTCCAGAAACTGGGGATAAGGTCTTTCCATCCGGCGGTGATGACCTCTGGATGGCTCAGCAGGGGGTGCGGCAAAGATTCCCGGGATCAGGACGGTCAAAAAAAGAAGTGTCAAAAAAAAGATGAAGTTTTTGCTTTTCATACTGTTATGACTCCGTTGCTTTGTTTTTTTTATTGATGCTTTTCCGTAGAGAGCGAGTTCAATGCAGAATAGCCCATATCCCATGCAGAGACCGCCGCGATGTCCAGATCCGCTTCATTGAAATCACTGGAAAGTTCCGAAATTTCGGTCAGAACATCCGTCCACGCGATATCTGTTTGCTCATTGTTTGTAATTTTTTTGTTTGCAATGTTTTGTGCGGAAAAACCTTGTGTTTTTGCGGTTTGTTGGAAATCATGAACTGCATTCGGCGCACTTTCCGGTACAGATGTAAAATAAATAAAGGAAAAGGAGACCGCCAGAGCGGCGGCGATGCTGCCGGACCAGAAGAAGATGAGTTTTTTCTGTGTTCTGCTGTTCTTTTTCAATCTCTGGCGGGCGGCGGCCTTGATAAAAGAGTCGATCTGTGCCGGAGGTTCTGCCGTTTGCTGCAGTCCCTGTTTCAGGCTCTGTAAGAACTGTTCATCTGCGTTATCCATCATTTGCCGGTCGGTTTCATTTTTCTGTTCGTTTTTCATAATCCCCACCTCCGATTTATCCTTTAACTTTTCCATCCCGAAAGTTGCGTTCTCAATTTTTTCAATGCGTACTGCATCCGTGCCAGACAGGTGTTGATGGAACACTTCTGAATGGCAGCGATTTCTTTGAAAGAGACATCCTCGCATCGCATCAGGAACACGGTTCTGATCTCCGGTGCAAGGGTCTGTACCGCCTTCTGAATGGCATCTGCCAGTTCCCGGTTCCGGATATTTGCATCCGGGGAAAAGGATTCTGCCGCTGGGAGGATCGCTTCAAACTTTTCATCGAACTCGGATTCCGCCCGGCGTTTTCCGGATCGGAACAGATCGACTGTCAGGTTGTATGCGATTCTCATCAGCCACGCGGAGAACTTTTCCCGGTTTTCATACCGGTGCAGATTGTCGATCGCTTTCAGCCATGTGCGCTGAAAAATGTCATCCGCGTTTGCCTGTTCGCCGCGCAGCAGATTCTGCAGGTAGCCGTAGAGAGGGCGTTTGTATCTTTCATAGAGCAGGTCGAAAGCCTGTGAATCGCCATCCAGATATGCCCGGATCAACTCCAGATCGGTTTGTGTGTTCGGCGGTTCAGTTGTCATTTTATCGGGCTTCCGTTGTTAAAATAACGCCATGGGAAGCGTTTTTATTGTATGAAGAATGATTTTTTATGGAATTGCAAGCATCCGCCAGCAATTTTGCCAGTGGCAGATCGGCGGGGAGCAGGTTCTCTTTATGGATGTCAGAAGTGGGGACCCACTTGATCTCCTGATTGTCCAGCGGTGCAGGCGGCGGTGAATCGGCAGTAATGAAACAGCGGATGAAGAAAACCCGCACAAACTTTTCAGGATAAATATGTTCAAGAACATGGATGCAGTCGTATGGAATAACTTTGACTCCCAGTTCTTCGCGGATTTCCCTTATGATACACTGTTGCGGCGTTTCTCCGGGTTCACATTTTCCGCCGGGGAATTCCATAAAATCCGCCAGATCGGAATTTTTCGGACGGCTGCAGAGAAGGGTCTTTCCGTTTTGGCGGATCACAGCGGCGGCGACGTCGATCCGTTTTGTCATGATGCGGATCCATCCATGCGTTTTTTGCAATGAGTCAAAAATTCCTCATGTGCGCGGGTGAACCGTTCCATATCCGATTTTGTGAGCGACTCCAGAAACTGCCGGCGTTTCTCCTGAAATGCGGGACAGAGTTTTTCGAGAGCGCGCTGGAGATTCTGCAGGATCTGTTCTGTGATCTTTCCGTAGAAACAGCATTGGGATTCGGGTCCGGGGGGTAATCCGGCGCAGATCCCCACTCTGAGATCGCAGGAACTGTTTTTTGCCTCGGCGGCTGCCTGCAGGACTTTCAGGTGGCGGCAGAGAAAAGCAAGACTGCCGGTCAGGTCGGAGAAATCCGCCTGAATGTTGTCTGCTTTTGTGAGCAGATCGGCGTCTTTTGCCATGGTATAAGCCTCTTCCGCGACGGTGCGGAATTGATTGTAATCCGGCTCGGAACATTTTTCCGGCGGGATCGCCCGGAGCAGATCGGTCAGAACCAGAAAGGAGGCATCGGCACGGGCGAGCATGGGCGGAACGTTACGGGAAATGATCGTGACATTTTCCTTTCGCTCCTGCCCGAACTCCTGGGGGGATGTCATCTGCAAAAACTTGCTTCTGAGATCCTTAAGGCGTTTTTTGTCCGGTGTTCCCATGCTCGAACCTGTTGTTTGATTTTTCCGTCAGCGCAGAACGTTTCCGGAAGCCTGAACGCTCTTATAGAAGAAGAAGGCGGAGGGAACGATCCAGGTGGAGGTGCAGTTTGTCTGCAGGTCCGTAACGATCTGGGATTTGTATCTTGCCTTGGCATACTTGGTCAGGAGCTGAACTGCATTGCCGGGCGTGACGGTATCTTCAAACATTCTGCATTCGCCTTCGACTCTGCTGCTGCCGGAGAAGATGGGAAAGTTGAAAACGTAGATGCCCCAGATGTCCACATTGATGTGGCCCATGGTTTCATAATTTGCTTCGGTGGTCAGTTTCACGTCGTTCAGGTCATTGCCGAGGCGGACGGAAGAGCAGGCACTTGTCATGGCGATCGCTGCGATCAGCGCAGTGCAAAACAGAATTTTTTTGAACATTTTCATGTCCTCCAGTTTGTTATGTTTTTGTTTTGATGAGTTTTCATTTACAAATAATAAACCGTCAAAAGCGGGAAAATCAAGTCCGTAACGGGAAAAAATTCCTGATTTTTTATGTTACCGCTTGATGAACGCCCGTTTTGCGATGTCGCTACGGTACTGCACATCCTGCCAGGAGATCTTGCGGACTGCTTCATACGCACCGGCAACGGCGGCTTCCATGGTCTCACCCACATTGGCGACCACGAGGACACGGCCGCCGGAGTTGGTCAGAGTATCGCCTTCCATCTTTGTGCCTGCGTGGAACACAATGGAGCCGTTCTTTTCCGCATCGGCGATCCCGGAGATGGCGTGACCTTTGCTCAGCGGACCGGCAGGATAACCGCCGGATGCCATCACGATACAGGCAGAGGGCTTTTCCGTCCAGACCAGTTCCGCTTCCGCCAGTTTACCGGTGGCAGTTTTGTAGAGCGCATCGAAGAGACTGCTTTCCAGACGGGGCAGGATCGCTTCTGTTTCCGGGTCGCCGAAGCGCACGTTGAATTCCAGCACTTTGGAACCCTGCGCCGTGACCATGATCCCGGCATAGATGATCCCGCGATAGAGGAATCCTTCCGCCTGAACGCCTTTCAGGAAGGGCGTCAGAACGTTTTCCGTGACTTCATCCATGACCGCCTTGGTAACGACCGGAGCGGGGGAGTAGGCACCCATGCCGCCGGTGTTGGGGCCCATGTCGTTATCCAGCAGGCGCTTGTGGTCCTGGGAGCTGACCAGCGGGACAATGGTGTTTCCATCCGTGAGAGCGAGAATGGAGGCTTCTTCGCCGATGAGCAGTTCTTCAATGACCACTCTGGCACCGGCAGAACCGAAAGCACCGTCGAAACAGATCTCCACGGCATCCAGCGCTTCCTGTTCGTTTGCCGCCACGATCACGCCTTTGCCTGCCGCCAGACCATCCGCCTTGACCACAACGCCGCGACCGGCTGCGTATTCTTTTTTGACGTATGCAATGGCATCTTCCCGGTTGTCAAAGCTGCCGTAAGCGGCAGTGGGGATCCCGTACTTCATCATGAACGCCTTAGAGAAATCCTTGCTGCCTTCCAGACGGGCGCCGTCTTTGGAGGGACCGAAGACCGGAATCCCTTTTGCACGGACAGCATCCGCCACGCCCAGGCAGAGGGGGACTTCCGGACCGACCACGACCAGACCGATGTTCTTTTCTGCGGCAAAGTTTGCGATCGCATCGATCTCTTCCACCTTGATGGGGACCAGCTCGGCGATTTCGCCGATCCCCGGATTGCCGGGTGCGCAGTAAAGTTTTCCGGTTTCGGGGCTGAGTTTCAGTCCGCGGCAGATCGCATGTTCACGGCCGCCGTTACCAATGACAAGTACATCCATTGTTTTTTCCTTCGGTTGATATGGTTATTTTTGTTTGTTATTCCATGTTCAGAGGGGGCTGCAGGTGGCTGCGGATCAGTGCCCGCACCTTATCTTCATCGCCGGAAGAGATGGCGTTCAGGATCTGCTGATGGTCCTCCGTGCTGCGTCTGACCCATTGGGGCGTCTGGTAATTTTTACGGAATTCCTGACGGAAGATCGTATAAAGCACGTTCGAGTACAGTTTCAGTACGCTGTTGCCGGAGACCGCCAGCAGCTGCAGGTGAAATTCACGGTCCAATGCGTCCGCCCGGACCGGATCTTCTGTCGATTGTTTCATTTCGTTGATGATGTTCTGCAGTTTTTCCGTGGATTCCCGGTTGATCCGTTTGATGAGCAGGGGCGCAACAGAAAGTTCCAGTGCGATCCGTGCCTCCAGCAGGTCGGAGTAGGGCAGCTGTGCCAACTGAAAGCAGAGCGTCATATCGTTCTGCAGATTGGCGTACGGGACTTCGCAGATGAAGGTGCCCCGCTTCTTGACGCGGGAAAGCAGCCCCAGATGGGAAAAGTGCATCAACACTTCCCGGATGTCGCCGCGGGAGATCCCGAACTGTTCCGCCAGTTCCATTTCGCCGGGCAGTTTATCGCCGGGTCCGAAGCCGTTACCGGTCAGATATTCCCGGAATTTCTGTAAAATTTCAGTCTTATTCATCGTTTCTGATCATTGATCCATTGTTTTTTTTCAATCCCTATACTATATTTATAATGTTGCTTTTTTCAACCGGCGTAACGGATTTTTTTCAAAAAAAGCTGTGCCTTTGCAATAAAAAAGGAAAAAGTGCGTTATAGAGGAAATAAGTTAGTTTGAAAATCAAAATATTTTTCAGAGAAGGAGTGATGTTATGAATTGGAAGAAACTGGGCATTTACACGGCAAGTGTTGCAGGGATCGCAGCGATCTGTGCAGGGGGATATGTGCTTTACGGAAAATTTTTCGGCAGCAGTGAGAACGTGGAGTATATTCTGCAGAAGGCATCCCGGAGCGATTTGGAGCTGACCATCGCCGCCACGGGGACCGTGGAGCCGGAAGAGTTGGTGAACGTGGGTGCGCAGGTGGGCGGTATGATCACCACCCTCGGCACGGACGCCAACGGAAATACGGTCAATTACGGCTCGGAAGTGAAGGCGGGTATGGTGCTTGCCCGGATCGATGATGCGTTGTATCAGACGGAACTGCAGTCAGCCAAAGCCCAGTTGAAGCAGGCGGAGGCGCAGCAGAAACAGGCACAGACGCAGAAAAAACAGGCGGAAGCCCAGCTGAAACAGGCGCAGGCGCAGAAAAAGAACGCAGAAGCGGGGATCCTTCAGGCGAAAGCAAAAGTTTCCGAAACGATCGCCAATCAGAAAAAAGTGGATGTTTCCCTGAAAAAGACGGAACTTGCCTGGGAACGGGCAAAAAATCTGCATCGTGGCAATGCGTCCACGGACAGCGAATTTGAAGAAGCGGCGGCGGCATATCTTTCTGCCAAGACCGAAAAAGATGCAGCCGCGGCAGCGGTGTAATCGGCAAATGCCAACCTGACCGCAGCGGAATCGGCGTTGCAGACGGCGGAAGCCCAGATAAGTTCCGCCGATGCCCAGATCAGTTCTTCCGAGGCGCAGATCAGCGCCGCTGACGCCCAGATCAGTGCTGCTAAAGCCTCGTTGAGCCGGGCGGAACGGAATCTGGAATATTGCGTAATCAAATCCCCGGTCGAGGGCGTGATCATTGACCGTCGGGTGAATGTGGGGCAGACGGTCAATTCCAGTATGAGCGCCCCCAGCCTATTCCTGATCGCCAAGGACCTGAAGAAAATGCAGGTGTGGGTGTCCGTGAACGAAGCGGACATCAAACGGGTTCAGGCAGGGCAGAAAGCAGTCTTCACGGTGGATGCAATCCCGGACGGACAGTTTGAAGGAACGGTCAGCAAGATCCGGCTGAATGCCACCATGTCCCAGAATGTGGTGACCTATGTGGTGGAGATCACAACGGACAACTCCGATCTGAAACTGCTGCCGTATCTGACCGCCAATGTGAAGTTTGTGCTTGACAGCCGGAAAAATGTGTTGTCCGTTCCCAATGCGGCGTTCCGTTTCAAACCGGAAAATATTGCCGCACCGGAAGTCAAACGGGGACAGCGTGTCCTGTGGATCTCTGGAAAAGACGGCAAACCGCAGCCGGTAGTTGTCCGGACCGGGTTGAACGACGGAATGAACGTGGAAATCGCAGAAGTTCTTTCCGGCGATCTGAAAGAGGGCAGCAGCATTGTCACCGGCAGCCGGGTCGTCTCGGCGAAGAGCAAGGATGCCGCCGCGGGTCAGAATCCTTTTATGGCGAAACCGCCCGCACGGGGAGGGAAGAAAAAATGAGCAGCACAGAAACAACAACCAACGATGTTCCGCTGATCCGGTTGGAACACATTGATAAAGCCTACCGGCTGGGCAGTGAGCTGCAGGTGCCGGTGCTGAAAGACATCAATCTTGAAATCCGGTCCGGGGAATATGTGGCGCTCACCGGCGCTTCCGGATCGGGGAAAAGCACGCTGATGAACATTCTCGGCTGTCTGGACCGTCCCACCGGCGGAAAGTATTTTCTCGACGGAACGGAAGTGGGATCCGCCTCCAACGATGTCCGGGCGCTGATCCGCAACCGGAAGATCGGGTTCGTGTTCCAGAGCTTCAACCTGCTGCCCCGGACCACTGCGCTGGACAACGTGATCATGCCGCTGCAGTACACCAACGAATCCCTTTCGGCGAAGGAAGCGAAAAGGCGTGGCGAGGAAATGTTGTGCCGTGTGGGGCTTGCCGAACGGATGTATCACCATCCCTCCCAGCTTTCGGGCGGTCAGCAGCAGCGTGTTGCCATTGCCCGTGCGCTGATCAACAATCCGCCGGTGCTTTTTGCCGATGAACCCACGGGGAATCTGGACTCCAAGACCAGTGTGGATGTGATGAAGATGTTTGATGAACTGCATGCCCGGGGGATCACGATCATCCTCGTGACCCATTCTTTTGAAGTTGCCCATTATGCCAAACGGATCATTCAGCTCAAAGACGGCGAGATCGTGAGCGGGGTCTATGGAGAACAGGAGAGTGCGTTATGACCATATCCGGAACGATTACCGGTTCCATTCGGGCCTTGAGCCGGAACCCGACCCGTGCCCTGCTGACCATGCTGGGGATCGTGATCGGGATCGGCGCAGTGATCACCATGATGGAGATCGGACAGGGCGCCGATGCCGCCATGAAACAGAATATGGAAAGCATGGGCGTCAATACGCTGGTCATCATGCCCGGCGCTCCCCGGGTTCCCGGCGGAAAACGGGAACAGGGTTCCGCCATGTCCCTGCAGCCGGAAGACTGCAATGCGATCCGGCAGGAATGTACCAATGTCTCCTTTGTCGCGCCCATTGTCAACTCCTCCGGTCTCCAGTTCATTTTCGGAAATCAGAACTGGACTCCCCGGCAGGTCATCGGGACCAATGATGATTATTTCCGGATCCGGGACTGGGAGATCAGCGAAGGCAGAAGTTTCACCCAGCGTGAGATCGACCGGCGGGAATGTGTGTGCGTGGTCGGTCAGACCATCGTGAAGGAAGTCTTCGGCGGCAGTTCGCCGGTGGACAGCACCGTCCGGATCAAGAATGTGAACTTCAAGGTCATCGGCGTGCTGGAAAAGAAGGGCGCCAACATGATGGGTATGGATGAAGATGATGTGGTCATTGCCCCGTGGACAACGATCCGCCAGCGCATTACCGGCTTGAAGACCGGCACTGCCACCAATACCAAAAGCACCGCCACCACCACTCCGGGCAGCGTTTACCCCGGCGAAGGTGTGGCATACTATCCGGAACAGGCGGAAAATCTGGCGACCGATACCCTGTTGATCCCCAAGTTCACTCAGATCGATCAGATTATGGTCAGCGCCGTTTCGCCGGATAAAGTGGATGCCGCCAGTGCCGAGATCACTGCCGTGCTGCGCAGCGCACATAATCTGCCCGACGAAAAGGATAATGACTTCCATATCCGCAATTCCGCCGCATTTATGGAGACATTTTCCGAAACGACTACGCAGATGGGGAATCTGCTGCTGGCAGTGGCGCTCATCTCCCTGATCGTGGGCGGCGTGGGTATCATGAACATCATGCTCGTTTCCGTGACGGAGCGGACAAGAGAGATCGGGCTGCGGATGGCGGTCGGCGCCAGCTCCCGGGATATTCTCACCCAGTTTCTGGTGGAATCCATGATCCTCTGTGCCATTGGTGGGATCATCGGGATCATCGGCGGACACGGCGCTGCATTGATCGTTCACTCCTGGAAGGGCTGGCCCGTTCTCGCCAACGGCGGGATCATGGCTGGGGCATTTCTTGTCTCCACCATCGTGGGCGTGGTCTTCGGGTTCTATCCGGCATGGAAAGCCTCCCGTCTCGACCCCATCGAAGCCTTGCGGTATGAGTGAGTGTGCAGGACGGGGAAACCCCTTTTGAAAACATTTAAGGCGAAGTACGGAGCCAGTTCCGCACTTCGCCTTTTTTGTGCCTGTGAGAAAAAGAAACGGGCTGTTACTTGCCCTTCACGTTCAGCATTTCATCCAGCACGGCACCGGCGGCGGGATAGCCGGCATTGTGTCCGCGGTTCGGAGCGATATACAGCTGTTTTTCAACGGGCAGAAGATTGTACACCGCGCAGACCCCGGTGGGCGGGCAGACATTGTCCTGCAGTCCGGTGGAGATCCATGTTTTGCAATGAGCGCGGCGGGCAAAGTTTACGCAGTCGAAATAGGGTGCGGCGGCATCGATCGCCTGATAGAGGTCTTGTGTTGGCTTTTTGATCGACGGATGGACAGCGATCAGATTCGGCCAGCCGTTGGGATAGCCGATCCGGTATCCCTGATGATCGCTCAACGCCGGGACCATGGCAAGACAGAACGTTGTCTCCGGCGTCAGAACTGCCGCCACCAGACTCTGGAAGCCGCCCTGACTTTCCCCGTGCGTCACCAGCGTTTTTTTATCCCATTCCGGCAGGGACTTGATAAACTGCATGGTACGCACCGCCCGCAGGATCATGCCCTTCATGTAATACTTGTCCCGGTTGTCCGCATCCCGGCGCATATAGCCGTTGAGAGCCTTGCGCATTTCCTTGTCGTATGCTGCACCCTTGCCGCCCTCGGTCATGTGGGGCGACATCAATACATGGATGCCGTTTTTTGCGTAGTAAACGGGTGCTTTCTGCAGGGTGTATGTACCCGCTCCCCGGAACTGGGCAATGGCGGGCAGAGTGCCGGGTTTTGCATTGGCGGGCATAGCGAGATAGCCCATGGCAAAATTGCCTTCTCCGCAATCCAGTTTGAACTTCCAGATCCGGATCGCACCGTTTTGGTTTTCGGGCGTGCCGGTGACTTCCTCCAGAACCGGGTTCATGGGGACTTTGTTCATCTTTGCGATCTCTGCCGCCCAAAATGCATCGAAGTCGTCCGGATTGACTGCACCGGCTTTGATCTGCGGTACATTGCAGAGGGCGCCTTTCATTGCTTTGCCGGTGGTTTTTCCTTTGTTGTTGACGCGGACGGCATCCAGCCGGATCCAGCCGGTGGTAACGGGAACTTTCACCGTACCGTCCGCCGCCATTTCGACTTTGGTGCCGTTCTGACGGTTAATCTGGAGTCTGCACACGATCTCTTCATCTTCACCGGGCAGAGGGGAGACCTTGAAAACGATCTCTTTGTCCGCATCGGTATAGACACCTTCCGGTTTGTCGGTGGTGATGGTGAGGGGGCCTGCGGTGAGCAGGACCGCGGCGCAGATCAGGAGGAGAGTCAGGATCTTTTTCATGCGATTACGCTTCCTTCGCTTCTTTTTTCTTTTCACTGACCGATTTTGCCACGGCAAAGACTTTGAAGAAGATCAGCAGCCCGATCATCATGGCGACCGTGACGGGGAAGACAATGAACCAGTTCTGGATCACGCCCGCAAGAATGAAGCCGAGGAAGGAAACCCCGGCGACCGTCAGCACGTACGGCAGCTGGGTGGAAACGTGGTTGATGTGGTTGCAGCGGGCACCTGCAGACGCCATGATCGTGGTATCGGAAATGGGCGAGCAGTGGTCACCGCAGACCGCACCGGCAAGGCAGGCGGACATGCCGATGAAGAGCAGGGGACTTTCCACCGGGAAGATACCCACAACAATGGGGATCAGGATACCAAAGGTACCCCAGGACGTACCGGTGGAGAACGCCAGTACGCACGCCACCAGGAAGATCACAGCGGGCAGGAACTGGTAAAGACTTGCCGCGCTGCCTTCCATCACGCTGCCGATGAATTCTTTGGCTTCCAGCAGCGTGGTCATGTTCTTCAGCGCTGTGGCGAAGGTCAGGATCAGGATCGCCGGGACCATGGCAATAAAGCCCTTGGGAATGCAGTCCATGGCATCTTTCAGCCCGATCACATTACGGCAGACCAGATAGATGATGGAGAGGATCAGCACAATGAGTGCACCCCAGGGCAGGGCAACGGTGGCGTCCGTATCACTGAACGCAGTCACAAAATCCTTGCCGTCCAGGAATCCGCCCACATAGATCAGAGCGAAGACGCTGATCCCGATCAGCAGGATCACGGGGATGAGCATATCCAGCACCTTGCCCCGTTCGTTCTGTTCCGTCCGGACGCCGTTATCCACTTCGCCGCCGCTTGTGAAAAGATCGCCTTTTTCCAGCGCATTCTTTTCGTGGAGCGCCATCGGTCCGAAGTCGATCTTCATGAGCGTGATACCGATAATGAACACAAATGTCAACAGAGAGTAGAAGTTGTACGGGATGGCACGGATGAACATTTCCAGACCGGTGTACTGGGTCCCGTCTGCATACTGGGAAACGGCGGCAGCCCAACTGGAGATGGGAGCGATCATACAGATCGGGGCTGCGGTGGCGTCGATGATATACGCCAGCTTTGCCCGGGAGATCCGCTTTGCATCGGTCACGGGCTGCATCACGCTGCCGACCGTGAGACAGTTGAAGTAGTCGTCA